>NZ_CEVYEL010000018.1:0-48235 GCF_982403165.1 Longicatena sp. | reverse complement strand
GTTGATCCTGTAGGAGTTGGAACACGCTGAGCAGAACCGATTAATTTACCGTTCAGTTCAGGGATTACCAAACCGATAGCTTTTGCAGCACCTGTAGAGTTAGGTACGATGTTTACTGCAGCTGCACGAGAACGACGTTTGTCACCTTTTCTCTGAGGTCCGTCTAATGTCATCTGATCACCAGTGTAAGCGTGAATGGTTGACATGATACCGCTCTGGATAGGAGCTAAGTCATTTAATGCTTTTGCCATAGGAGCTAAGCAGTTTGTTGTACAAGAAGCAGCAGAGATAACTGTATCTTCTGGTTTCAATACATCGTGGTTTGTGTTGTAAACAACTGTAGGTAAGTCATTTCCTGCAGGAGCAGAGATAACAACTTTACGAGCACCAGCTTCGATGTGAGCCATTGCTTTCGCTTTTGATGTATAGAATCCTGTACATTCTAATACTACGTCAACACCTAATTCTCCCCAAGGCAGGTTTTTAGCATCAGCTTCAGCATAGATAGTGATTTCTTTTCCATCAACTGTGATTGATTTTTCACCAGCTACTACTGTATCAGCTTTTTCATAACGTCCCTGTGTTGAGTCGTATTTTAATAAGTGAGCCAGCATATCAGGAGAAGTTAAGTCGTTGATTGCAACTACTTCATATCCTTCAGCTCCAAACATTTGTCTGAATGCCAGACGTCCGATACGTCCGAATCCATTAATAGCAACTTTTACTGTCATCTTCAAAGTCCTCCTTTTAACACCCTTATTATACGTATTATCCTTTCTCTTGTCAATTGACAATTCTTTCACTTATACACTTTTTTACAGCCCTTCCCAAGCTTTTTCTGCTTGTTACAAAATTCCCATTTCTGCAAGCCTTTACATTCTTCGCTAACCTTGAAAACATGGAAATGGACAAGTGGATATGCACATAAAAAACTTGTGTTTTTTCATTCCCATACATCGTTAAATACAACTATTCGTAAATATATCGTCTACGTCAAAGAAAGTTCTACATCCTTATCCATCTGCAAAATGATGGCCAATGTATCTTTCTCAATCAATTCACTGCGCCCATCCGCATAACGTCCGATATAATAATCATCCTGTTCCCCTATTGCTACATAACGCGGTGCGATTTCATGCTTGCCATCCATGCTCAGCAATCCCATCTTTCCTGTTTTGCCATAGCCCTGGCGTGTAAAGAAAGCAGAATGATTTTTATATAAGACACCATACATAGATCCACTGCTGATGCCCGCAAACTGTGTTCGCTTCTTGCCTTGCAAATCGTACACGGTAGATGTTGTATGCATTCCTTCCGTTAAAGGCAATTCCTTCACCAGTACCCCTTCCGGTTCACCATCCAAATACACAAAGTTTTCATCCACATCTCCTTGCAGCACCTTTTCTCCCTTCATATCGTACAGCGTACATACCGCATGTGTACAATGCTGAAACAGTCTGCCAACGCGTGACATTTCATCATGCGCCTTCCCCTGCTTTAGCGTTTCCCCTTTTTCATTGATCACCCGACTAAGCCCTGCCTCACGCACAATGGCATACCCATTTTGAAAACCATCTCCATGACCTTTCACTTCCAAATATGCTTTGCCTTCCTTAGTAAAATACGCTGTCGTATCTTCTTTATCCACCCAAAAGCCTTTTTCATCGATTCCGATAACCTTCATAGAAGCATCCTTTTGCACGCGTGCAACACAAGGAATTAAGGTCTTCCCTTGTAATGTTAAGATGCCATAATGGCCATCCTTTACCACTTGAAAGCCAACACCCTCTATATAATCGAAAGCATGAAGGAGATTTCCATCCGCATCCTTATCACAGGAATCATATAGAAACGGCACAATGATATCTCCGCGTGTATTAAGGATGCCACTTTTCCCATCACGCACTGCCTGATAATACCCACTAAATTTATCATTGAAAGAACCGTAATTCAAAGGACGCAGCAGCTCATAGACAAATGCACTGCATGGTTTTCCTTCTTCATTCAAGATACCGGCCAATCCATTCTTATACCCTATCGTATACGCATGTTTCTCATAGGTTTGAATATCCGGAAAACGCTTTATCTTATCATACAGGAACTTTGTTTTCTGATTACCCTTCGTATCAAAGATGGCACTTTTATTTCCCTGCTCCATCCATACAATCGGATCGTGGAATGATTGTTTCACCAAACGTGCATCTATCGTTTTATGTTTCTGGCCATCCTTATCAAACACCATTGTCTTTTGCTGTTTCCGAGCAAAGAAATATCCACTATCATAAGCATAAAGAATACGTTCATATTTTAAAGGCAACAAGATTTGATTCTGTTTATCGATGACGCCATACTTGCCATCTTTTTGCGCAATATACACGTCTTTTTCCTGTGTTATCAAATCATATTCACAAGGAATCATCACTTGTTTTTGCTTATTCATAAAGCCGTATTTCCCCTTTTGCTTCACTTTCATATATCCATCACTGTTCACATATCCTAAAACGATGGTATCCTTTTGCTTTACCTGCTTTTGTTTTGTACTATGCTGTTGACAGCCACACAACAATACCAAACTTAAAAAACACATCCCTATTTTCTTCATACCCACTTTTCTCCTTTTGTTCATTGTAGCACATTTCCTTCTGCAACGTTTTACATTTCCATATGGATTTAAGAAAGTATAAGGAAAAAGTATTAAACCTTTTGCTTCGCGCATACTTATATACAGACAGATTGGAGTGATGTTATGGTGATCGTTCCTACCATCATTGAACGCAATGCCGCAAGTGAACGTGTATATGACTTATATTCTTGCTTATTAAAAGAGCGTATTATCATATTGACAGGGGAAATTGATGATGCCATGAGCAGCAGTATTTGTGCACAGCTGTTATATTTAGCAAGTATCAGTAAAGATCCGATTCAGATGTATATCAATTCACCCGGAGGAAGTGTCAGTGCCGGTTTAGCCATTTATGATGTGATGAAGTACATTTCCTGTGAAATTGCCACGATTGGCATGGGCATGTGTGCCAGTATGGCAGCCGTTTTACTATGTGCAGGGGAAAAAGGTAAACGCAGTGCCTTACAAAATGCTGAAATTATGATTCATCAGCCGCTTGGCGGTATGCAAGGGCAGGCAAAGGATATGGAAATCGCCGCACAACATATCAATCAATTGAAACAACGCTTATATCATATTTTAAGCAGTCAGTGTGGACAACCTATTGCCACCATTAAGAAAGACTGTGACCGTGATTATTATATGGATGCGATAAGCGCAAAGGCTTATGGCTTAATTGATACCGTCATAGAAAACGGCTCTCATTAAAGAGAGTCGTTTTGTTGGATAGCTAACATGTAGCTAACATTATTTTAAGGAGAAAATAGCCCTTCGCAATTGACCAATATCCTTATGCGTATAGATTTTTTCCGTTGTCGCATAGGAGGTATGACCAATCAAGCGCTTGATACTTGTCGCATTCGCACCAAAGTTTGACAGCCTTGTCGCAAAGGTATGGCGACAATCATGAGGCAAATGATTCATATCCAGCATATTCATGATCTTATCAAAGTAATTGTTACGATAGGCATGGTAATTGATCTTCGCCCCTGTTTCTAAATCACAGATTAGATATTCATTTCCCATATTGTAATAGTTTAATACATAATCCTGGATTCGCTCATGAATCGGTACAACACGATTTTTACCGGCTTCCGTTTTATTCCCACCGCGGATTGTCAAATTCTGTAAATCAACATCTTTGGTCTTGATCTGAAACAATTCGCTTACCCGAAATCCTGTGTAGATCATGATCAGAATCGTATCCACAAACGGTATATTATCATGTGCAAACAATACCTCAATCTCTTTTTCACTAAACGGCTTATGAATTTCCGGTGGTCGTTCTTTCTTATTGATCGTGACATATTTTGCATAATTCTTGTTTATGATATCGTTTTGTACGGCATATTCGCATACTAAAACCATCAGTGATTTTAATTTCAGATCACTAGCCACAGATAATTCACTTTCATCCATGATTCGCTGAAAGTGAATGGTCTTTAACTCTGATAACTTACAATGCCAGATGGGTTCACATTTGGCATACGCTGCCTTATAGCCATTGATGGCATTTTGTGAGATACAGCGAAACTTCATACTTGACCATTCCTGATAAATCGTTTCAAACGTAATTGTCCCAAGCTTTTGAATTTCCTCAAATAATACCGGGTTCTTATTATAGTTCCACAATGAAAACTCCGCCATCTCTTGTGTTTCGTAATAGCCAATGATCTTACGCTTTTGTTTATAACCTGCATCGTTGCTATGGCGCAAAGATATGGTTACACAAGCGACCCATGGTTTTCGTCGGTTTCCTTGCAGGCGATAGACACTCCCCATGCCATTCGCCTTTTTGATGCCATAGTTACCGCTCATCTTCAACACCTTCTTATACTTATTCCCTTTACATATTAACCTTACTATGTTATGCACATGAAAGCAACGCTTTCTTATAGCGTTACTAACACGTAGCTAACACTTTCACAAGTCTATAAAAATCATAATATCCCTTAATTTCAAGCCATTTTTTACTTTTTATACCTCATTCATAAATTACTTAAATAGAATTCGCTTAAACAGAAGGGAGATTTATCATGGATATTATTCAAATTATCTTGTTGGCAGTCGTAACCTTTATCTTTGCGATTGACCAATTCTCTCTGACTGAAACACTGTATCGTCCAATTATCTCTTGTACTATTATCGGTGCAATCTTAGGTAATATGGAAATCGGTCTTTTAGTTGGTGGAACGTATGAAATCATGGTTATCGGTAACATGCCAGTTGGTGGAGCTCAGCCACCTAACGTAATCATCGCTGGTGTTGCCGGATGTATCTTAGCTATCAAAGCTAACATGGAAGTTAATGCTGCTTTAGGTACAGCTGTTATCTTCTCAATCTTCGGTCAGTATGTTGTTACTTTAGTATTTACATTCATGGCTGGTCTTATGGCAAAAGCTGATAAAGCAGCTGCAGAAGCAAATCCTAAGGGAATTGCACAGGTTAACTACATTTCAATGGTAATCCTGGGAACACTGTTCGCTGTTATTTCTATCCTGTGCTATGTTGGTGGAACAGCTATGGCTGACACTCTGCAGCAGATTGCTACAGATTACTCTTGGTTTACAGCAGGTTTAACAGCTGCTGGTGGTATGATGAAGTTTGTCGGTTTCGCTATCCTGATGAAGATCATGATGGCAAGCGATCTGTGGGGCTTCCTGCTTGCAGGTTTCGCTTCTGCAATCATCTTAAGCTACATCCCTACAGGCTTTGCATTTAATGCAGAAGCTGGTAGTGTAGCTGCTAGTGGAACAATGAGTGGTGTTGCATTATTATTGCTGGCATTCATTGGTATCTGTATCGCAATTTACGACTTCATGATCAATATTAAGATTAAAGAAAATGCTGGTAGCAATGCAGGAGGTATGAGTGATGGAATCTAATACAATGACAACATATAAAGATCTTACACCTGCTCCTAAAGTTGACAAAAAAACATTAAATAAAATGGTTTGGATGTCTACCATGCTGCAGGCAAGTTTCAACTATGAAAGAATGCAGTCCAGTGGATGGCTGTGGGCTATGTTACCTGGTTTGCAGAAAATTCATACAAATAAAGATGACTTAGCTGCATCTATGACACACAATATGGACTTCATTAATACACACCCTTACTTGGTAACCTTCGTAATGGGTATTGTATTATCAATGGAACAGCAGAAGATGGATATTCAGACAATTCGTTCTGTACGTATCTCTACTGCAGCTCCATTGGGTGGTATCGGTGACGCATTGTTCTGGTATACATTTGTACCTATCGTTGCTGGTGTTACAGCTATCCAGGCACAGAATGGAAATATCTTAGGACCAATTCTGTTCTTCGTTATCGTATTCGGTGCACAGATGGCTTTACGTTTCGCTTTGATGTACTGGTCTTATAACTTAGGTATGTCAGCTGTAGCTTCTTTAACAAAACATGCGAAAGAATTTACACATGCTGCATCTGTTATGGGTATCTTCATCGTTGGTGCTTTGATTTCTAACATGGGTTCTACTTCTTTAGAAATCGTCTTCTCTTCAGGCGGATTAACTACAAATGTACAGGGTCAGTTAGACTCTATCCTGCCTAAAGTAATTCCTTTGGCATTAACTTTAATGTGCTATGCTCTGTTGAAGAAAAAATGGACACCAATCAAATGTATCGTTCTGCTGTTAGTAATCGGTATCGTAGGATGTATGTTTGGTGTATGGGCAACTGGTGGTGCTTATACGGCATTAATTCCAGTTCCTTGGCACGCATAAAATAGTAATATTGCTCTCTCAAACCTTAAAACAGGTACAATTGATATCTGTATGCAGGTCATCCACTTGGGTGACCTGTTTTTTCATTCCTATGTTAATGTAGAGGGAAGATGTTCCTATATGTATTAGGTTATCGTAAGTTATGAAGATGGTTCTGTTTCATTAAAGGTAATAAAAAAACCTTTTGATTTCTTTTGAATCAAAAGGAGGTGTCAAAATGAATTGACTACATTATCACACACAGTTACTATACACTTATAGTTGTGAAATTGTAAATATACGATTCGAAAAAAGTCGAAATATTTGTGATTCATGCTATAATGAAAACAATAAAGTAGAGGTGTTATTATGAGTGCCGCAAGTATCATTATCATAATCTGTGGCGGTGTTGCCTGGTTTACCTATCGGCGCATCAAACAGTTTCCTATCATCGCCATACAGGGAGCATTTCAAAGAGCAGATTACCAGCATGCCTTAGAACTCTTAAATGGCGCTGGTGCTGAGAAATTATTATCCCCCTTGGAAAAAGATCGTTTACTGATGAAAGCTTATTTCATGGCAGGCAAAAAGAACGAATTTCTAGAACAGATTGCAAAGATTGCCCACACACAATATAAAAAAGGAGATCCAGCAAGTGTATTAGAGCCTTGGTATTACCACAGTTTACGATGTAAGCATACGGAGTTTGCGAATGCCTACCAACAAGCATTGCATGCGTGTGCTGATGAACAAACCTTGCAAATAGCAGATCTCGCCTATCAAATATTATTAGAGAACAGTCTGCATGATATTACTGCCCTTGATGAATACATCTGCAAGATACGAAGTGCTGATTTCCATGCCGGTTTATTATATTATTTAAAAGGTAAATTATGCTTTCATGAAAATGCCATCGAAGAAGCATTGCATGCTTTCGATAATGCATTATTTAATTTTGAAACGGCTGAATCTTATCTATTTTATGATGATGCCAAACAGTATATTGATACTTATGGAAATTCCTCCTATTTGCATTATGGAAAAGCTGATGTAGCAATTCATACCGATATTGATATGGTAGAAAGATATCGTATGGTTCCTAAAAAAGATGCAAAATAGTTCTCTTACCACCTACATCAATGGAATAGACGTAGAATTGACGTATCTTACTAAGGTACGTTTTTTCTTTTTGTTTCAACGTATTGAGTTCACTATGCAACATCGTAAGAAAGAACAAAGCTCGTTCTTGGCATGAGAAAAGGCCATTCTTGCGAATGACCTTTAAACTCAATTGTAGATAGAGTTATTAGTTTGAGAGAGCACCATCTACTATTTTAATTTAGATTAAGCAACTACATTCCAAGGTACTGGTACTAATGGTGTGTAATCGCCACCCCAGATACCGAAGATAGCTCCAACGATACCGATAACCAAGAATAAACCGATACATTTTGTAGGAGTCCAGTTTTTCTTCTTGATCAAGAAGTAGCACATCAAAGTGAACAGTAATGGAATTAAGCAAGGCAGGATCTTATCTAAGTATTCCTGAATGTTAATGAATACGTCAACCATAGTTTTTCCGTCTTCAGCAACAGTCTGTCCGTTAGGGATAGAGATACCTAAGTGAGTTCCGCCACCATAGTTAGAAATCAAAGCACCTACAACGAATACACCAAGCAGAGAAGCTGCATGAGTGAATTCTTTTGCATGAGCAGTCATCATAGATACAGCTTTTGTACCTAAGTTATAAGACCAGTACATTAAACCATAACGCAATGCCATTTCAGCACCAAATGCGATGATGAAGTACAGGATTGGTCCCATCATGTTGCCGTCGATTGCCATGTTAGCAGTCATACCAGCAGTGATAGGAATCAGTGTATACCAGAACAATGCGTCACCGATACCACCTAATGGAGCTGCAGTAGAGATACGTACAGAACGGATTGTCTGAATATCCATTTTCTGCTGTTCCATAGAAAGAACCATACCCATAACGAATGTTACTGCGAATGGGTGAGTGTTCAAGAAGTCCATGTTGTGTGTCATGGATGCAGCTAAATCATCTTTGTTTGTATGAATTTTCTGCAAACCTGGTAACATAGCCCACAGCCATCCAGCTGATTGCATTCTTTCATAGTTGAAAGCTGCCTGCAGCTGCATAGAGCGCCATACCATTTTATTTAATGTTTTGTTATCGACTCTGGCAGCAGGGGTAGTGTCTTTATAAGTTGTCATAGCATTAGATTCCATCACTCATACCTCCCATTCCGCTTCCAGCGTTTTCTTTAATTTTTGATGTTGTTAAGAAGTCATTCAATGCAATAGCGATACCGATGAATGCAACTAAGATCAGAGCAGCTGATGAAGTTGCAGGAATGTTTCCAAGGATCAATGCGAATGCGAAACCTGCAAGCAGGTAGCCCCACAAATCGTTAGAAAGCATAATTTTCAGCAGGATTGCGAAACCAACGAAACGCATCATACCACCGGCAGCACCTAAACCACCCATGAACCAGCTAGCGTTCTTAGAGATTTCAGTCAATGTATCTGACATACCAACTCCAGCACTATAAGCAACGATTGCGATTAATGCAAACAATCCGCCTAAACCAGCCATAGAGATGTTCAATACAGCAGTAATTCCTTTAGGATTAGCTTCAGCAGCAGCTTTGTCAGCTTTAGCCATTAATCCAGACATGATAGTGAACATTACAGTTACTACATACTGTCCGAAAGTAGCGAAGATCATACAAGCACCTAATGCAGCGTTTGTATCCATGTGTGCCTTAACCGCGAAGATCATAGCAACAACGCTACCTAATACGGCGTTAGGTGGCTGAGCTCCACCAACTGGCATGTTACCGATCATCATCAACTCGTAAGTACCACCGATAATAAGACCCATGTTTACATCTCCAAGGATCAGACCGATGATAGGACAAGCGATAATTGGACGGTATACGATTTCTGTTAATGAGAACTGGTCAATTGCAAAGATGAACGTTACAATGGCCAGCAGTACACATTCAATAATATTGAAGTCCATAAGTTTCTCCTTCCATTATTTAATTTTTCATTAAATAACACTTTTGTAATAAATTCTTGTTAAATTATTATTTAAATAATTTATCAATTGGTTCTGCAGCAATATCTGGAACTCGTTTGATTTCCAGTTCAACACCCAAGTCCTGCAGTTTTTTGAAAGTTGCAACATCGTCATCATTGACAGCAACAGAAGTAGCAACCTGACGTTTACCTTCTGCCATGTGCATGTTTCCAATGTTTACTTTCTTAATAGGAACTCCACCCTCTACTAATCTTAGTACATCCTGTGGAGTTTCACAGATGATAGCGATGTGCTGCTGTGGGCTAGCTTTACCGATGATGTTGATTGTCTTTTCGATACTGAAGTATCTTGTCTGTGCATAAGCTGGTGCAGCCATATTCATCAGACCCTGACGGAATTCATCACCTGCTACGGCATCGTTTGCCACTAATAATAAGTTAGCTCCAACGACTCCACACCACTGTGTTGCAACCTGTCCGTGAATCAGACGGTTGTCGATTCGTGTTAAAACGATATCTGGCATGTTTGCTCTCTCCTTTCTATCTGTTTAAACATGAACTAGCGGCAGCGCTTCATGATGAGGTGAATGCGCTACGTAAACCCTTTCAGTTCACTTAGATTTTATGCCAAAATGGATGTGATTTCTTTACACTTTTTATTAGTGATTTTGCACTTTTTAGCAATTACGCCCATTTTCATCTACTAATTAATGCAAATAATCAGAAATATCCATACATTTCGCAAAAATTTACATACGTACTTACTTTTGGGAAAAAATGTGATAAAAGTAATTGACATATGACATTTTATTCATCGATTATCACATAATGTAAACACTTACATAAAACAGGCGAGTTTCTCTCACATTTTTATCCATATTCTTTTCTCATTAATTTCTTTTCTGGATGCGCAAAATTTGCTATACTATTCATAAAAGAGGTGAACTTCTCATGTTTAACAAAACAACTAGTTTTATTTTTAACAAATATGGGGAAATCGTAAATGATTTGACTCGCCGTCAAAGCATCAAAATGACACACTCTGTATTAAAATTGAAGGATAAAGAATTCACATCTTATTATACATATAATAGTGATGTGTATGTGAAGGTATTATCGGGTATCGTCATGCTCGTAGTCAGCAAAGATGAAAAAGCAGAAGAATTTGAACGTTTTGTCATCCACCGCTTTATTAAAATAAAAAAAGGTGTGAAGTTTAATTTCATCACGATCACCCAGACTTCCAAGGTTGAATTAGAAACTGATTTTAAAGCGAAAAAGACCTATGTAAAAACATATGATGGAAATCCTATCAGTTATGAACCTATCATTCCAACCTTTTCAGTAAAAGAAATTCTTGGTTATTACTATCAGGTCCGCAATGCCAGCTACACCTTTCCCGGTGAACAACATAATTATTGGGAACTCACTTTTATTGATAATGGAGAACTAGCAACAACCGTTGATGATGAAGAATATCGTTTAGACGAAATGGATCTGATTTTATATGCGCCGGGACAGTTTCACACACAAAAAACAGGAGATGCCCAGTCATGCAGTTACTTAACGATCCTCTTTGATATGGACATTCCGGATTCTTATTTAATTACAAATCGTGTTTATCACGCTCATCGTGATATTCACAATGCCCTGAATAATTTCATCAAGGTTTCTAATAATGAAATGCTTTATGACAGTGAATTGATGATTTGTTATATAAAAGAATTATTGATTAAAATCCTCCAATATGATTTCTTATCCAGTTCTCCGGTAGCATCTACCCCTATGCAGCAGCGCTTTGAAAATGAATTACTGAATGAAATTGTCATTTATATCAACGATACGATTTATGAACAATTAACCATTGAAGAAATTTGTAATCGTTTCTCCATATCACGTTCCAGTCTGCAAACGTTATTTAAAAACAACTTAGGAACGGCACCTAAACAATATATCAGTGATTTAAAATTAAAGAAAAGCAAACTATTGATCAAAGAGAGTGTATATACGATCAGTGAGATATCCAGTATGTTGGGATTTACCTCAATTCACTATTTTTCTCGCAAATTCAAACAACAATTCGGTATTACACCAACAGATTATGCAAAAACCATTTACAATTAAAGCATGAAAAAAACCGCATTGCATGCGGTTTTCTTATATATTATGATTTTTTAGATGCCGTCTGAAGATTCTTCCTGAACAACTGGTTTAAATTCATAACGAACTACCTGATCTTTTCCTGTGTTCATAGCCATTTCTGTTAAAGCCCCTAAGTCTTCAATGAAAGAGCGGCCCATATTCACTTCGATCAGCATAGGCAGGTTAGTACCAGCTAACACTTCAACATTACCTCTTGGATATCCAACCATTACAGCTGTTTTGAAAGGAGAACCTCCACCAAGATCAGAAAGTACCAAAATACCATCACAATCTTTTAAGGAATCTAAAGCTTTAGTTAATTCTCTTTCTAAATCTTCTACTGAATATTCCTGTGGAAAGTCAACAGCTACATAGTTTTGTGGATCACCAGCAATTAATTTCAAAGAGCTAGTAAGACCTGTTGCGAAATTTCCGTGTCCGGTTACGATTAATCCTATCATGTTATTTACCTCCAACAATTATTTCTTTGTATATGGGTGCAAGATGACACCTTTTACTACACGGTTAACTTCTCCTGTAGGACATGGATTGTCTGGAGTAGAACCATATGCTAATGATTTGAATAATGCTAAAATCTGCGCAGCTACGATGTAGTTGAATCCTAAGAATGCATTGTCATGTTCATTTTTCAAGTTGCAAGCATATGCATAATCAACTAATTCAACGATTTCTTTATCTTCTTTATTCATGATCGCAGCAATTTTATTGCCTTTACGCTGTGCGCTCATTTCTTTGATCAAATCCACTTCATACTGGCGAGTATATGGATCATCACTAACATAAACAACTGTTAATGTTTCATCATTGATGATTGATTTAGGTCCATGACGGAATCCCATTGGCGTATCAAACATTGTAGCAACTTTACCTGCAGTAAGTTCCAACATTTTCAGCTGACTTTCCTGAGCGATACCTTTTAAGCAGTTTGCTCCAAGGTAAACGATACGGTTGAAATCAAATCCATCAGCGATTTCTTTAAATGTATTCCAATCATTTGCGCAAGTATTTTCAGCAGCTGTGATAACATCTTCTAATTCTGCTTTTACTTCATCCAGATTATCCAAGCTGAAGCATAACAGCGTTGCTAACATCATGTTAGAGAAACTGCTAGTCATAGCAAAGCTTTGATCGTGTGTTTCTGGAGTTAAATTGATAGCATATGCATTATCACGTTTTGCAGCTGCTTTACTCAAAGCTCCTTCTGCATTACAAGTGATGAATAAGTGATATACATTCTTACCGCATACTTCATCCGCAACATCAACAGCACCTACAGATTCTGGTGAGTTACCACTTCTTCCATAAGATACTAACAGGGTTGGTTTGTCTTGAGATAAATAAGCTTCTGGAGTTGCAACAATATCGGTTGTTCCATAAGATTTTGTTTTGTAATTTGTACGTCTTGCAACATACGTATAAATAGAGTTACCAACAAATTCACTTGTTCCGGCACCTGTCAGAATGATGTCATAATCTTCATTCTTTGTAACATTTTCAATAAATGCCTTTAATTCATCTTTGCTGTCTTCGATCTGTTTGATGGTTTTTCTCCACGTTGCCGGCTGCTGGTTAATTTCCGTTGCAGTGAAGGTTCCCTTCAAACTTTCCCACTGTGCTGAGTCTTTTCCAAAAATCATGTTTCATCGCTCCTTTTCTGAATTTTGAAATCCTTTTCATTACGACTTCATTATATCTCACGATAGTAAAAAAAACAACGCACTGTGCATAAAGTTGTTAAAATGTGCAAAAACCTCACTAATTTTCGATATTGCCTTTTTTATAGCGTTAATTATCCGCTGACAGCCTTAATAAATGTGAAAGAAGCGGATTCTGATATGGGATAAGAAAATAGGCATGCGATGCTTTAAAAAGCATTATTTTCTTTGTATTTCTTTCTTTTAAGGTAGACGAACTTCTTGTTTCCATATATAATAAGCGTTAGAGGTGATTTTTAATGGCTATAAAAGGCAGAAAAACCGCGATGTCAGCAGAAGACAATAAAATAGGCGGTCTTAATGTATATCATGATGAAAAAGGACGTCCGGTATATCTTAACCGTATGAATCATGTAGGTTATGTGTTAACAGATAAAACCAAACCATTCCGTACCTATAGTTCGCGTTTCTTTATCGGTGGCATTGCCGCAATCTTTGCATATATGTTTGAGCTTCCTTTGATTATGTGTATTTTCTTAGGTATTGCAGCATATGCGCTCATGGAATTCAAATTCCGTAAATTCCTGCAGACTTTGCCACAGATACCAAATTTCAAACCGGTTAATCACATGGGAACGATACAATCAGAAGCAAATTTAGATGCGAAAAAAATTGTCATCAAAATCTTTTTATTTATCGCTTTATCTGTATTGCTAATCATCAATGCATATCAGCAAGGGTATGAAGGTGTCATCCTGTATCTGAATTGGGCAATTGCCGTTGCCGCTGCTATCATGTGTATAATTGAAATCAGAGCGTTTCTATTCAAGAAAAACAACGTTGGTTAAGAAAAAAAACTGTAATCAAAAGATTACAGCATAAATTCATTGGGAAAGAAGAGAATTCTAAACGGCTATTCAGCCATGTATAAGAATTCTCTTTTTATTTCTTGATTTCGCAAAACAATCTTTTTAAAGCATACGGTATATTACAAAAAAAGCTAAAGATGTTATTTTCATCCTTAACTTTCTAAATATCTTTTGCTTAGGCATCTGCCAGTTTTACACTTGACTACCTTAATAATACTCATGCAGCCATAATGGCTTTTTTAAAATGGCATACGCTTCTTTGGGCGTTTTTGCTTTGGCATTAAACAGCTTATTGAACAATGGATAACTGTTAATGCGGGCCATCATAAAGGCTGAACGTTTAGGTATCGCCAAGGTAAAGATTTTTTCAAGTTTTTCACTTTGACTGACTTCCACGATAATAGCCTCATGATCACCAAGTATCTCTTTCATCATTCGCTGTAAAGCAATCGACTCCATATAAACAGCCTCTTTCACAACAAGATCATTTTTCTGCATTTGATAAATCAAATACCCGCAAAGCGTTCCATGCGCATCACGATATGTTACCAACTGCTTAATTCCCAGAGTCAACTCTTTTAACAATGTTTCATAATAGGCCACATCTCGTTCATAATATCCATCAAAATGACGGATAAATTGCCGATACGCCTTTAACAACTCTTTTGCTTCAGCCTCATGTGCCACTCGCAGTGGTATGATCTTATTAAGGTATTCCCTTTGAATGAGATATTGTTTGCGTTCATATAGTACCTGAAAGCCAAATTGTTCATATAGTCGCGGATTGAATGCTTTCACCAATGTAATTAAATGGTTATGACTCGCCTCATCCAATGCACTGTTCATCAATTCACGCATATGTCCGCGGCGGCGATAATCGGGTAATGTGCTAACTCCTAATATATAAGAGATATTCAATAATTTACCTTGAAACCGCATGACGTGTGTATTCATTTGCAGACTGGAGATAATACGATGATCCTGTTCCTGTACCAAACAAACACCTTCATCAAATAAATGACGGAAATAGAAGCTTAAATAATTACGATTTTGACTTGGATAGGCATGTTTCCATAATTCATAAACCTCAGATTTGTCGTCTCTTCCAGCTTCCTTTACCATGCTTACCACGCTCCATTATCATCTTTTTCTTCCGTTTCTGTATATTCAACATCAATGATATCATCTGTATCACTTGTTCTACGCTGATTGTCATACCTACGATAGTCTTGAAAATCCTCTTGATCATAAGAATCCATATCATCTTCAAACTTTTCCATGTTTTTTTGGATTTTATGTTTCATATATAAAATATAGAAAAATAATGCCAAGACGATGAATAGAATAATCGGTAAAACAATTGGTAAAATCATAAAGAATACATAAAGCAATAAAATAGCTACGATAATATAGATAAGAATGTCCATGATATTCCTCACTTTCATTAAAATATTACAGATTCATTATAATATAAAATCTTTGTTCTGTATATGAAAAGAGGGATTTCTCCCTCTTCTTCTATAATAAGTCTTTTTCGTGTACACCCAATGCTCTCGCAATTGTTTCCACTACCCGCAGCGACACATTCCGAACACCACGCTCAATGTCGGAAATATAATGTTGATGAACATGGCAGAGGGCTGCCAGTTCTTCCTGCGTCAAATGTCGCTGTTTTCTCAAAGAACGCACATTGCGTCCAAAGCGGGCTTCAATACGCAGTCGTTGATCTCCTCTACACTCTTTTTGCCGTCTTTCCAGCTCCTTTTTCGAAACATTGGGGGTACGTGCAATGTATGCCTGCATACACGCTTCCCACCTTTCTAGGTTCTATTGTATCATATTTTTATGACGTAAAGACGACTTTTTCGCTTTTTTATGAAAGCCATAATAGAGCAGCATACCTAACCATAAAAGAGTACATATTCCAAGATATATAGGCCCCTGAAAAGGATAACGTTTATGTTTTTTTTCTATCGTTGGTTTTGCCATCGTCTGTGTTGTTTTTGTTTCTGCTTTCTCCATTTGTTCCTCATATACATATTCAGGATTGCGTATTAATATA
The DNA here is from genome assembly GCF_982403165.1 of Longicatena sp. NCBI lineage: Bacteria > Bacillati > Bacillota > Erysipelotrichia > Erysipelotrichales > Erysipelotrichaceae > Longicatena > Longicatena sp. The sequence goes on along the minus strand of NZ_CEVYEL010000018.1, from coordinate 32,071 downwards.
TAAGCAAGACCCTGTGAAAGCAATTCTTCTTGTATAAGCGTTCCATCCGCAAACAGATATACACTTAACTTTTCATTAATTTGTGTCGTAGGATCTATTTCCATTGTTACATGATCTGCCTCCATTAAAATAGAACAGGTTTTCTTCCAAGCATTCTCATTTTTTAAATGGATATTAAATAAAGAAAGATTTAATTTACTTCCTTGACTCTCTGCTATGATCTGATCTTTTTGGCAGTCACTAATTTGTACTTCATAAGGCGTATTATGTAGAAAAGGAAAAAGTGCAGCTATTAGTATCATGAAGATTTTCATATCATCACCCTTTTTAGTCTGCACTTTTCTATTTAATTTATACCTTGCGGTACTGGTCGGCCATTTCCTTTAATTTTGCCAAGCGATGTTTCATGCCCGATTTCGATATGGTTTCATCATATACATCTGCGCAATAATCACATAGCTCTAAAAGGCTAGCTTCCGGTAATTCCTTTCGCGCATAAGCAGCATGCTGAAGCTTTTCAGGCAATGCCTCTAAACCACGATAATTTTCAATCCATTGAATATCTTCCAATTGTTTTTTTCCCGCTGCCATACTTTTCATCTCATTTGCCAGCTCACAATTATCCAAACGTGTCAATGAGTTCATGAAATCTCGTTGAATACGACTATCTTCAAACGTAAAGACTGCATCACTTGCGCCGATATAACGAAGAAAATCACCAATCTTATCACTAGCCTTTAGATAGATTACATCTTGATTGCGGCGTTTGATATATTTTGCCGGCAAATCAAAGCGGTTCATCAGCTTTTGAATAAACTTTGCCAACCCTTCATTGTTGGTACTAATTTCTAAATGATAATTTGCTTTATTCGGTGAATTAACGCTGCCTCCAGCCAAGAAAGCTCCTGCTAAATATGCTCTGGCACAGCATTCTTTACGCAACATACGGCTAGATGGATGAGCCTGCAAACCTTTTTCGGTGAATATTTCCAAATCCTTTAAGATTTCCATTGCTTTATTTTCCACACGTATCACATAGATATTATTTTTTTTCAGTTTCATCTTTTTGATAACAGAAAGTCGTGTAGTTACATCATAACGTTCTTTCACCAATTTATAGATACGTTTCGCCGTTGTGGGATTTTCTGTTTTAATTGTCAGATGCACCCCATCACTAGTGAAATTCATCGTTGAACACATTTGTAAAACAGCGCTCAATTCTGCTTTCATACAGCAAGGATGCAACTCATTCGCCGCTATTTCCGATTTAACTTCCGTCGTAAAAGACATCTACATCATCCTAACTCTTTTTCTATAACTTCCTGAATTACATCTCTAATCTTATCTGAATCATGACGAATCAGCTGATCTTCAAAACTTAAGACATCACGATATAATATTTCATAATCATGCTGCTCTTCCTTTACCTTGACCGGTTCACTTCCCATAGCTAAATATTTATCAAGTAATTCTTTGCTGACAACATTATTATGCGTAATGACAATATCTACGGCATCCGCAAAGGAATGACGCTGTAAAGCCCGAATATGATCTTCAACTGAGAAATGATCTGTTTCTCCCGGTTGTGTCATCGCATTACAGAAATATATCTTTTTTGCTTTATTTCTTTTTAATTCATCCACCACACCATTGACAATCAAATTAGGCATAATGCTTGTATACAAGCTGCCAATGCCGTAGAAAATGATGTCCGCTTCATGAATGGCTTGTAGAGCTTCTCTAGTAGCTTCAACATCATCTTGATAAAAAACCTTTTCAATACGGTTGGAAAACTTAGGGATATTACTTTCACCGCGAACAATCGTTCCATCTTCCATAATAGCGTAAAGCGTAATGACCTGTAAAGAACTCGGTATGATATTTCCACGCACTTTTAAGAATTTTGAAAAGGCACGGATGGCCTCCATAAAACTACCGCTTGTCTGTGTTAAAGCAGTCAAAATCAGATTGCCTAAATTATGACCGCCGACATCACTGTCATCCCCGTCAAAGCGAAAATTCATCAGCGAGGTAAACATCGTTTCTTCCTCTGCCATAGCACACATCACACTGCGGATATCCCCCATAGCGGGGATATGAAATTGTCTGCGAATACGACCTGTACTGCCACCATCATCTGCGACGGTCACAATAGCGCTCAGGTTAATGTCAGGAATCTGTTTTAACCCTCTCAGCATAACCGATAACCCAGTGCCCCCGCCAATGACTGCTACATTTTTCATAGTTTAACCCACTTTCTTATCACGGTGTGATTTATAACAGGTATATTGATCACGATAATGAGAATACAGCCAATTGGTAATTGTCACACTACGATGATGCCCACCGGTACAACCGATCGCTACCATAATGTGACTCTTATTTTGGTTTTTATATTGTGTGAAAACAAAATCTAAAAAGTTTTTTAAATGTCGGACATATTCTTTTGTCTGATCAAAACTCATCACATAATCATAAACCGGTGCATCATCACCCGTTTGTTTCTTCAGTTCCTCTATATAATATGGATTTGGTAGGAATCTGACATCAAAAACTAAATCTGCATCCATAGGAACTCCGTGTTTATAGCCAAAGGATACAAACGAAATAGAAAAGACACGGCGACTGTCTAACGCCAGCTTTTCCATCAACATGCTCTTTAATTCATGTTGATCCAATTTCGTGGTATCAATATGCATGATGGCATGTTCGCTTAAGGCATCAAACATATCGCGTTCCAATTCAATTGCCTCTTCTAAGGTTTTGGCCTTATGAAAGATGATCATGGGATGATGACGTCTTGTAAATTTGTAGCGCAATAGTAACTTCTCATTGCTGGCATCTAAAAAAACAATATGAATATTCACATCGATATTCTCAAAATACTGTAAAAATTTAGGATAATCCATTGCTGTTGTTGCCAAGGCAATGTTTTTATAGCGTGGATCCGGTTCGGTGTTGATAATTTTTCCCAGTGATGCAATTAACTGTACAGGGAAATTATCAATACAGTGATACCCCATATCTTCCAGAATACCCATGGCAGTCGTTTTACCTGCTCCAGACATCCCGGTTATTAACACAACATTCTGTTCATTCATCTGTATCACCTCGCTATAAGTTTACCACAGCGAGCACACATTCGCTACTTTTTCTCACAAAAGAATCCTCTTTCCCTAATCATAAAAAAGAAGCTGTTTCCTTCTTAGTAATCGGATAAAATCAATTACACGTAACAGCTGCTTTTACTGATTTGCTCTTTATCGAAAATGATATTTATTCTTGCTTTTCACTCAACTCTCCGCTTTTCATAATTAAAACTTTGTCGCAAAGGCAATCAATATCTTCTTTATTGTGACTGGCAATAATAATTATGCATCCCGCATCTCTTAGTTTTTTGAATAAATCTCTAATTCGATAAATACTAATCTCATCCAATGCATTTGTAGTTATGCAACAATGTTTCTACACGATAGAATTTTACAATCATGAAAACCGTTTTAATCACATTCGCAGTTAAGGCCATAATGAATGAACACCCTACAAGCGCCGGGAGGCATTTTTTGAAATATTGTGTTCTTGTCATACGCGTTATTTCAAATGATTTTATTGGTGGGATAAAAATTAATATAAATAAAAGAAACATCAAAATATCTCTTGTGAAAAGACTTGGATCTAATCCTGTAAATATATTAATTTCGTGTTCACTTAATACTTCTCCATAAATTCTATAAAACACAAGATGCCATCTTGTAATTAAAAACAGAATATAAAAAATATAGGTAACTGTAAAAGTACTTATTTGTCTTTTCCACATTTGGTTTCACCTTTCTTCCTGTAAGAAAACTATAGCACAAAAAAAGCGATTCTTATGGTGATGTCTGAAATAAGGATATTCTTGTCTTAAATAAGAAAAGTCATATCTTTTTTACGGATATGACTTCTTTACCATTATAAACCTTTTATAACATGAAAGGCATGCTGTGCCGCAATTGCACCATCATTGGTTGCCGTTACAACCTGACGTAATTGTTTTTCAATCACATCACCTGCACCGTAAATACCTTTTACCTTTGTTTCACAGTTCTCGTCCACAACCATATAACCACGTTCATTTAGTACAGGCAAATCTGCTAAGAAAGAAGTTGCCGGATCTAAACCAATATATGGGAAAATGCCATGTGTCTCGATTGTTGTTTCAATACCTGTATCAACATTTCTTACTTTTAATCCAACCACTCGATTTCCATCATCTATAACAGCAATTGGAATGTGTTTTGGAATGACATGGATTTTAGGATTCTCTCTAATTGCTTTTTGTACGATACTGTCTGCCCGAAATACATCTCGACGAATTATGATATTCACGCGGTTTGCAAATTGCGTTAAGTAATTTGCCTCTTCTAAAGCCGAATTACCGCCACCGATGACACAAACTTCCTGATTGCGGAAAAATGCCCCATCACACACTGCACAATAGGATACACCACGTCCGATATTTTCTGCTTCGCCTGGAATCTTCATCATACGCTCCTGTGTTCCGGTTGCGACAATAACAGCCTTTGCTTCATATACCTCACCATCATCACAGATAACTTTCTTATAATCTCCTGCATCTTCTACCTTGATAACATTTCCATACAGATATTCTGCACCGAATGCCGTAGAATGTTCAAACATATCACTAGCCAGTTTAGCACCGTTTGTTTCTATGGTTCCCGGCCAGTTACTGATTTCATTTGTCTTTACTAACTTACCTCCGGGGGCTCCCATCTCCAGCATAGCCACTTGTAAGCCGGCACGGCTTCCATAAATAGCAGCACTCATTCCCGCAGGGCCAGCCCCGATGATAACTAAATCGTAACGTCGCTCCATTCGTGATCCTCCTTTACCAAATTGATGATCTCTGTCATGTCATGTATTATAGCACAAGGTTTTTCTGCTTTCATCTCTTCTGCTCTTACCTCTTCATATACAAATGCGACGGAATAAGCAGCCATCTTCTTACAAGCCTGTATATCGGTCGGAGAATCTCCTATGTAAATAACATCATCGTGCGGCACATGGAGTTTTTCACATGCTTCCAAAATACCAACTGGGCTTGGTTTGGGCTCGCTGATTTCTTCACCACCTAAGATGACCTCAAAATATGCTTCTAAATCAAATTGCGCTAACCCCATCTTCACGATATCCAACAGCTTATTCGACATGACTGCTAAAGGATAATCATGTTCCTTCAGATAGGCAAGTGTTTCTTTCACATGCGGTATTTCCGTTACATATTCATCATGATGTGCATGATTAAACGCACGATAATAGGCAATGATTTCATCAACTTTTTCGGCATCAAAATAACGTAAAAACGATTCTTTTAATGTCGGCCCTAAGAAGGAGTGCAATTCCTCATCCGTTAAGGTATGCTCTGGCAGATACTTTTTAAATGTATGGCGAAAAGAAGCAAAAATAAGTGCTTTTGTATCAACAAGCGTACCATCTAAATCAAAGATAATAGCAGGCTTACGGCGCTTAAATGGCCAAATGTTTTTAAACAGGCGGTCAAAGACACCAAGTATACCTAAGACACCTAATACGACCCCAAGCAAAGACACGACTTGTGCGATACGTAAAGGTCCAAGCATTAAAGAGTCGGTTCTCATTCCTTCCACAAAGAAGCGTACCATACCATACCATGCCAAATAGGCAAAGGCCAGATCACCACGTTTTCTTCTGCCATATTTTTTATAGACAAAGGTAATCAAAAGGAAGCCGACGATATTACCGACACTTTCAAACAAAAAAGTTGGCTGACGATAATATCCGTCAATATACATCTGATCTTTTATAAAGGAAGGCCAATGGGCATAAAAGTCACCACTGACAATTTGTCCATAGGCTTCTTGATTCATAAAATTACCCCAACGACCAATCGCCTGAGCTAGCATTAAATTAGGAAATATAGCATCTGCAATGCGCAAACCATCTATCTGATGACGATGGAAATACCAGACACCAAATAAAGTTCCGGCGATTACTCCACCATGAATCGCCAATCCACCTTCCCATATATAAAAAGCGGAAATAGGATCTGCAGCATATAGATTATTCCATTCAAAAATTACATAATACAATCTTGCCCCAACGATGGCAATCGGCAGCATTAGCAGGAAAAAATTTTCAAATATTTCTTCTTTATAGCCCCATTTGCGAACTTGGCGTAAGGTCAGATAATAAGCTACAAAGGCACCTGTCAAAATGATGATGGCATACCAAGTTATCTGAAACCCACCAATGGCAATAAAAGTTTTCATATCAGGAAAAAACGTCATAACACCCCTCCTAGTTCTCTTGCTTATTGCGTTCAATATAATCTAAAACGCGTTGTTCAAATTCTTTTGCGCTGTCCATACCCATTTCACTCAACATGAAGTTGGTCACGGCAGATTCAATAATCACTGCCATAGAACGTCCTTCACGCACAGGAACAACGATTTTCGGTATTTCTACGCCGAGGATGTTTTCGTGTTTTTTATCTTCTATGCCAACACGATCATAATCCTGATCAGGATCCCATGGTTCTAAAGTAACCTGAAAGTTGATTTCTGTTTTTGGCAATACCGAACTTACGCCAAACATGCGTGCCACATTAATTACACCAATACCACGGATTTCCAGCATGTCTCTTAATAATTCCGGTGATTTACCAATAATCTTATTATGAATACGATAACAATCCACACGATCATCCGCAACTAATAAATGTCCGCGTTTGATCAATTCCAAAGCAATCTCACTTTTTCCCATGCCACTTTCACCGCGAATGAGCACACCTTTTCCATAAATGGATAACAAACCGCCATGCAGACATTCACTGGTTGCCAGTTGTTCATCCAGAAAAGCTACCATATCGACGATTAAGCGCCAAGTCGGTGAAGCAGAGCGAAAGATCGGAAAATTCTTTCGCTTTGCACATTTTCGTAATAATTCCGGGCATTCATGATTTTTTGTGATAATCAATGCCGGAGTTGCTTCATTGGTAATAAAGTCAAAGGATTTTCGCTGTTTTGCGACACTCATCGTCTGAATATAAGCGATTTCCTTATCGCCTAATACCACCAGTCGCTTTACTTGACTGTTTTCAAAAAATCCTGCCAATTCAAGACCGGGACGATTTGTATCCGCGATGGAAATCGGGCGATCCAATGATTTATCATTTCCGGTAATCTGTTCAAAGTTAAATGCTTCCACTAAACGACGTACCGGGCAGCTGATTTTTTCTTCCATGATGACATCCTTTCCTACAGAACTTTTTTCAGATATTGTCCTGTATAGCTGTTTTCCACCTGTGCAACTTCTTCCGGCGTACCACATGCGATGATCGTTCCACCTTCATCTCCGCCTTCCGGACCAATATCGATCACATAGTCAGCTGATTTGATAACATCGAGATTATGTTCAATAACCAAAACAGTATCTCCATTGGATACAATGCGCTGTAATACTTCTAATAAACGTTTGACATCATGACTATGTAAACCAGTCGTTGGTTCATCCAACACAAACAATGTCTTACCAGTAGCCTTACGCTGTAGTTCACTTGCTAATTTCACACGCTGTGCCTCTCCGCCGGATAATGTAGTTGCACTTTGCCCCAGCTTAATATAGCCAAGACCGACATCTTTTAAGGTTTGCAGCTTATGTTTAATTTTATGCATATTTGCGAAAAAGTCAATTGCCTCTTCCACGCTCATTTCCAAAACATCATAGATGTTTTTTCCCTTATAAGTAACCTGTAAAGTTTCATCATTATAACGCTTACCGCCACATTCTTCACAAGGTACATAAACATCTGGCAAGAAATGCATGGAGATACGTAGGATACCATCTCCCTGACATGCCTCACAACGTCCTCCTTTTACATTAAACGAGAAACGTCCCTTATCATAACCACGCATCTTTGCTTCCGGTGTCTGTGCAAACAGGGCACGAATATCATCAAAGACTCCGGTATAAGTCGCTGGATTACTTCGTGGTGTACGACCGATTGGGTCCTGTGAGATATCAATAATTTTATCAATGTTCTTAATACCTTTGATTTTCTTATGCTTTCCTGCTTTGATACGCGTTCTTCCTAATTCATGCATGATGCCCTTGCTTAAGACTTCATTCACTAGTGATGATTTCCCACTGCCACTGACTCCGGTAACAACAATAAAGGTTCCTAAAGGAAATTGCACATCGATATTTTTCAAGTTATTTTCACAAGCACCGATGACCTCTAACTTTTTCTTATTACCTTTGCGTCGCTCACTTGGTACTTCAATTTTCATCTTACCACTTAAATACTGACCGGTAATGGAATTAGGATCCGCCATTACTTCTTCCGGTGTTCCGGCAGAAACAACTTGTCCGCCATGAATTCCGGCACCCGGACCGATATCGATGATATAATCACTTGCCCGCATAGTATCTTCATCATGTTCAACAACAATCAAGGAGTTTCCAAGATCTCGCATATCCTTTAACGTATTGATCAAACGATCATTATCACGCTGATGCAATCCGATACTAGGCTCATCCAGCACATATAATACCCCACTTAAGTGAGAACCAATCTGCGTTGCTAACCGGATGCGCTGTGCTTCTCCACCGGATAAAGTACCTGCTAAACGATCTAAGGTCAGATACCCCAAGCCGACATTATTCAGGAAACTCAAACGTTCACGTATTTCTTTTACGATTAATTTGGCAATTTCTTCTTCCTGTTTTGTCAGTGTTAATTCTTCCATAAAGATAGCTGCCTGACGCACTGACATCGTCGTCCATTCATAAATATTAATGCCACCGACACGCACGCTTAAAGCCTGTTCATTTAAACGTCGCCCGCCACAGGTCGGACATGGTGCTTCTGCTAAGAAGGTCGCATACCATTCCCGTGACATCTGTGAACTGGTTTCCATATAACGTCGTTCGATCAAGGTACATACACCTTCGATAAACTCCGTTTTTTTCATCACATTCCCACTGCGTGATTCAAGTTTATAAGAGATCAGATCTTTAGAACCATACAAGACAATATCCAATTCTTTTTTGGTAAAATCTTTGATTGGTTTATCAATACTGATATCATAATAGTTTAATAAAGCCGCAAATTTTTGCCATTCCAGATTTTCCGTATTAACAATATTCTTATAATAAACGATACCACCCTGACGTATGGATTTTGTACGATCCGGTATCAGATATTCAACATCAACCTTTTGGGTAATACCTAACCCTTTACATGTATCACATGCTCCAAAAGGTGCATTGAAAGAAAACAATCGAGGTTCTAGTTTAGGAATGTTAAACCCACAATATTTACAAGAATAATTACTGGAAAACAAGACTTCTTCATGGTTATACGTAACTACTGCCAAGCCATCACTCATCTTTAATGCCGTTTCTAATGAATCATGCAACCGTGAACGATCGCTTCCTTTTACGATACGATCAATCACAACATCAATATTATGTTTCTTATTTTTCTCTAATGCCTCGACATCTTCCAATAGCTTCATTTCACCATCAACTCGCACGCGAAGATACCCTTCTTTACGTAAATGGTCAAATAAATCCTTATGCGTCCCTTTTTGACCATGGACGGCCGGTGATAAAATCGTTAAACGTGTCTTATCTTCCAGCTCCATGATTTTATCTACCATCTGTTTAATTGTCTGAGATGTAATAGGTTCATTATGCGTAGGACAATACGGTACACCGATTCGGGCATACATCAAACGCAAATAATCATAAATCTCCGTTACGGTTCCAACCGTTGATCGCGGATTATTACTCGTCGTTTTCTGATCGATGGAAATGGATGGGGATAATCCTTCAATAGAGTCTACATCCGGTTTTTCACTATTGCCTAAAAATTGACGGGCATAAGCACTTAAAGACTCCACATAACGTCGTCTTCCTTCGGCATAAATCGTATCAAATGCCAAAGATGTTTTTCCTGAACCGGATACTCCGGTCATAATGACAAATTTATCGCGTGGTACCTTAATATCGATATTTTTTAAATTATTCTCACGGGCACCTTTTATATCTATATAATCATGGCTCATATTTCTACCTCCAAACAACTACTATTATACATTAGTATGACCTTTTCGCCTAACTTTTCGCATTCTGAATCGCATTATTTTAAAAAAAATAATAAATTTGAAAGGTTTTATAAAATAGCATCGTGTTATAGGTGTACAAGGTACACAAGGAGGAATTTATTATGAAGAAGAAAAAAACAGTCGTCGTGATTGCAGTCGCTGCCACCCTTATGCTTTCAATAACTTTATTGAAGGCAAAAGCTGACACCTTTCCACATTTTGGTGTTCATCATGGTTATGAAACACATGAACATTGTGACAATACACAAAAGCATAAAGAAACACACCATGCGATATCTCAAAACAAGGCATCTGTGAAAATAGCCACCCCAAAACAAAAAAGCCCTCTTACGCCAACAACGGTGTCTACAAATACTACAAATACGCGTTCAGTAAGCAATAATGATTCTTCGCAAAGTAGAAATCAGCAGCCTTGCGCTAACGAGAATGGACAGTGTCAAAACAACAACCAAACCTTATGCCCAAATTGTCAAAAGCAACATCGTACACAGACACCATGTCCAAACAAAGGAAACTACCAAATGAAACAAACACGTAGCGGAAGAAGTAATCACACTGCTTGTAATAGAGGATATCACGGAAATCACCACTAGGCAAAACAATTAGAATTCAGTATACTAAGAATAAGGGATGAGGAAACCATGCGAAGTGAAGAGGAATTGAGGACAGCGATTCATCGTTATGCGGACATGATTCGCAAAATCTGTTTTATCCATATGAAACAGGAGAGTGATGTGGATGATGTTTTTCAATCTGTCTTTTTGAAATATGCGAAACAATCAAGCTTTCATGATGATGAACATGAAAAGGCATGGCTGATTAGGGTGACCATCAATGAATGTCATGATACTTTAACTACATGGTTTCGCCGTAAGGTCATTTTGAGTGATGAATTGGAAAGTTATGCACCCAGTGTTACTTCTATGCATTCCACAATGTTGGATGCTGTTCTTCATTTGAAACCAAATTATCGCAATGTTATTTATTTATATTATTATGAAGGTTATAAGATTCGTGAAATTGCAGATATTCTGCAAAAGAAAGAAAATACGATTCATACCTGGCTGAAACGAGCAAAAGATGATTTGAAAATCATGCTGGGAGGTGATGATCTTGACTAATCCATTAAAAGACTTAGATCAGCTGCATGCCAGTGAAGAAACGAAAGAAAAAACATTACAGTATGTTTTATCAAAACAACGTCATAAGAAAACATTGCCAATATGGCAAGGAGCACTCGTATGTGCGATCAGTGTTTTGTTGGTTATGCTTTGGCAGCCTTGGAAAGTTGATGATCTTCCAACAAAACCAACTTCACCGGCAGCCATTGCCTCAACCATCACCTTAGATGTGAATCCAAGTATGGAATTATCTGTGGATGCGCAACATCGCATTTTACAAACAAAAGCTTACAATAAAGATGCGAAACAGATTTTAGCGAGCATTGATCTTAAAAACAAAGAACTTGATGAGGCATTAACTTTATTATTTGCGAATGCTACCTATCAGAAATATTTAGCAAATGGTATCTTGGAAGTCGGTATCTATGCCGATGATGCAGCTCTGCAAAAAAGTCTAGAGGAAGAAATTGGCGCTTATCTGAAAAGCAATGCTACGGCAAAACGATATCACTGTGCATCTATTGATTCCAAGACACATGAAGCGGCCAAGACGCATCATACAAGTCAGGGCAAATATCGTGTGATTGAACAAATACGTTCTTATGATGCAGCTTATACAATTGAAGAATTGTCAAACTATAGTATGAAAAAATTATATGCGCTATTAGAACAATACGATGATACCGCTGTACCTGAAGGCTGTCATAGTGATACTGCACATGAGAGCAATCAGAAAACACATCATCAAAACCGTCGTCATGGCAATCATGATTAGTCCCTATAAAAGGGACTTTTGTATTATAAAGTTAGGAGTTAAATCGATTTAATTCCTAGCTTTTTATTATAATACACAAAGAATCACAGTAAAATTAAAAGGATTAACTCCTATACAATATAGGAATCAATCCTTAATCAGTCGGGTGTGATAATCTGTGTCCAACTTTATGGGTTCACTTCAATCCTAAGACTAACTGCCCTGATTGTAATGAAGTGCTTGTATTTTCTTTATCACTTCTTGTCTGTAATTTTCAATATCTAAAGTCCTTTTTCTACCCGCTGTTAAGTGCATAATCGGTAAATCAATTTTTTCAAGATCATTCAACAGCAATAGCGGTTCTTCAAAAACGCAAAACGATTGTCCCGTTTGATAATTGTTGCTTTCTTGATAAATTCTAAAATCCTCGAATAAAAATTCGTTTTGAGGAAGTATGATATTTTTCGCTTCTTCTTTATACAAGTACCTTGCAAAGTTATACAATCCAAATGCAAAAAAGGAAATTTTTCTTGTAAACGGATTTTCGCCATAATCTTTTGATTTTTTATGTGCTTTACAGAGATTAGCTAATTCCAATGAAAATTTCTCCCAATCTTTTTCAAACAATGAAAGGAAAGTGCTTATCACTGCCATTTCTTCTGATGTATGTTTTCCTTGCAAAAATCCTTTGCTTTCTTCAATCACATATTGTTTCCACGCAGGTTCTTGATAATACAGATACATCACTAAATTTGTAATACTGCACGCAGATTTTAACCCATTCTTACTAAGTCCGTTTTCTTTTGGAAATATATTTTCAATATCACGAAAGCGGTTTGCACAGAATATATGCGGTAAAACATTCCAAGCGTAAATGGAATGGTCGCAACTGCTGTTTGTTATTGTGAGTTGTCCCCATGTTACTGCCGAATTGAATGCATTATTTAAGTAGCTCATATCCTTTTCTTGTAATGCTAGATAACTTCCTAAATAAACAATCTTTTTTCCGAAATTTTCATGCAATAATTTCAGCCATATAATAATTTGTTCTTCTTGCTTTTTACTTTGACAGTATTTCATATATTTCTTTAATCGCTCATCAATATATGCGTCCATGTTGGCATATCCGAACATTTTATCCACATTTTGTAAATAAAGTTTTATAAGTTCCTTTTTATCCATAGAGTCCCTCATTTCACTTGTAAAGTTCCGATGTTTACTATATAAATGCTTTAAGACCAAGTAAAATAAGCACAATAGCTATTACTGGAACAGGCATTATACAAATAAGAAATACATTTAATTTTTTCTTTGCCTCGTATGTATCTTCTTGTTTCGTTTTTTTGATTTTTTGCAAAACAATAAATGGAAAAGAAAGAAAAATAAGAACACCTATTAAAATCATTGCAATATTCATTTATATAATCCTCCTTGATAAGTTTATATATTTGCCATGTGAAATAGATACTTTTTATATCACACCTTATAAAATGCAGTTTTACCTTGTAAATACAACGTTTTACGTTTGTAAATGTCTATTGTCTTTTGTTTTTTCTGCCCCCCTTGTTAGATAACGGGGGCTTAATCTTCGCTCGCCACAGGCTCACTCACAGACGAAGTGAACCAGCCACTTGCAAGACATGGCAGAAAAATCCGAGAGATTTTCCTGCCACCGTGTCTGGATCACTCCGTCTCTACAACTAATAATATAGCATAATATAAAACGGGAATTTTTCATATTACTCAACTACATATCCATATTCTGTATGTGGTAAATATCTTACAGTTATTTTATCCCCTATATCACTACCTGTTCCCCAATACTTTAATGAATGTTCTTCTCTCGTTTTATCATCTCTAATATGTATTCTTCTTTCACTATTAGAGTTTTCTCCAGACATTGAGCCTTGTGTGACTTCGCCTGTAACTTCAACTAAATCACCAGAGAGTAAATAAGGTATATCCAAACAACAAGGAACAGTTATCAATATACCGAAAATCTGTGCCCATTATGAATAAAGATTTATTCTGTTTTTTTCCAAAGCCAAACATAAAAAACCTCCTTAGATAAAAAACAAATTGTTTAAAAAATTTATTTATATTTCAATAAGATTATAACATTTACCCAGTATGTAGTCATTACTTTTCTGCTATCTGTCATAATATTTTTTATCCCATGTCTTATCAAGAGTGCAAGCATTGCTTACGCAACAGGCTCTTGACAATTCATGTTCTAAAAAATGATTAATAGTCAAGCAGAAAAAGAATACTTATGCTGTATCGTACCAACAAAAAAGACATCTCATATTCTGTATGAAATGCCATTTTTGCTTTTTTATGCTGTTTTCTTTGTCGTATCAAGGTTCTTTCAATCGTAGTAAATTAGTGGTAAATTTCTTTTATTTTTCGTTTATATTACTTAAAATCCCTGTGATTATGCTGATAATCAGATTTTTGCTCTTTTTTTCACTGAAAAAATGAAAATTATAAGGCAAACCATTTAACATAAGATCAATAATTTAACATGCATCTAGGTTTTGATGAAATGAGAAACCCAAACCTTATTTCAACGCTTGACACGATATTATTGGAATACTAACTTTTAAAAAAGGCTTGAAAAAGTTCTTTTGGGCACATGGCTTTCATATAAAACACATGAAAAAACAGGATTTGATTGATTTCATCTTCTCCTGTTTATTCTAATCTTTAGCACGTAAGTTATTGGTCTTTTTCCTTACTCCTGTATCATTTTAAAATATTGTACAGCCTGACAGCCTCTGCCGGTATGTACTCCCACGACACTTACCAGCTTAATGATTTGATGCTTTGCATTAGGAAAGGCTGCTTTGATCTTATTCATATAATATTCTGCTTCTACTGCATCATCCGCATGTGCGACTGTTATCATATAACTATCATCCACATGCTCATTACGCATGATTTCAATCGCCATATCCATTGCTTTATGCATGGTTCTGACCTTATCCACAACATCAATTTTTCCATTGGTTTCTTTATTTATTTTCAGAATTGGTTTGATTTTTAATAATCCCCCTAAGGTTGCGGCCAACGGTGTTAATCTTCCGCCACGCTTTAAATGCTGTAGATCATTAGGCAACAACAAAGTATCTGTCGTATCCACGATACGAGATAACACATCTTTGATTTCTTGAATTGTCTTGCCTTCTTCATGCAGCCTTTTGGCTGTCTTTATCATATATTCCTGTACCACCGCCGTAACATGACAATCAACATAAGCAAATGCTAAACCTACTGTTCTGGCACACATTTCCATAGCGTTAATCGTACCGCTTAGTCCACTGCAAATCGGTACGGCGAAAATTTGTTCATATCCATCATTTTTTAAATGTTCAAATAAAGCTTCAATTTTCCCAAGTGAAGGCAATGATGTAGATAGCATCACCCCATCACGCATAAGTTCATAAATGCGGTCAATACTTAATTCTTCCAGATCTTGATAGTTTGTATTGTCATAGCTCACCTGTAAAGGTACGCTGAAAATACCTTCCTTTGCTAATTCTTCAACTGTTTTACCTGTTCCACTGTCTGTCACAAACGCTGTTTTCATGGTAAACCCCTCCAATATCTAACACATATTATACTTTATTTCATAGAAGATGAAAAGCCATTCGCCAGAAGTTGTCATTCTTCTTGGGATGGCACGTAAAAAGAGGAGGCTTCCTCATTCCTCCTCAAATGTTTACATTTTAACTTTGCGGATGTATTGTATACCCAAGCATCCTAACCCGGTGTGACAAGAAATCACAGCACCAATGAGCCCAAAATAGAGTTCCATTCCAGGGAAAGCCTCTTCCATCAAAGTTTTCAGCTTTAACCCTTCCTCTTCTGAACCACTATGTAAAACGGTTAAGGTATACGCATCATCAAGCTTTGTTTCTTGAAATGTAGTAACGGCTTTGCTCATCGCCTTTGACATCGTACGCACCTTGTCAAATACATCAATTTTACCTTGTGAACCTTCATCCAGCTTTAAAATAGGCTTAATTTTTAACAAACCACCTAAAGCAGCTGCTAACGGTGTTAATCTTCCGCCACGTTTTAAATGCTGTAAGTCGTTAGGAATGATCAATGTATCACTATGTGCCACACTATCCTGCAAGCGTTTCACTATTTCTTCTGCCGCAACCTCCTGTTTTACTAACTGCTGCGCGCATTTTGCTAAGTAGCACTGTATATTACAAGTAGAATACGTTTCAATAATATGCAGCTTCAGTTCACATTCTTTCGCAACTGCATGCATCACGCTGGATGTTGAAGATAAGCCACTTGTTAAAGGTATCGCGATTACATCTTCATATCCATCTTTTTTTAATTTATGGAATAATTCTTCAATGATTCCCATTGGCGGCATTGATGTTGTCGGCATTTCACCTTGTTTCAACATCTCATATATTTGTTCTACCTGGATATCCACCCCGTCCAGATACATGTTGTCGTTTACAATAATTTGCAATGGCAGATAATAGATACCCAAAGCATCTGCCTGTTGTTTATTTAATCCGCTTCCGCTGTCGGTTACAATCGCTGTTTTCATAGGTAACCCTCCCTTTCGTGTACGGCTTATCATTACATTTCAGGTTATCAAACAATCCTGATTTGCTTTTATATTATAACAGATGAAGTTTGAATGTCAAACGACAATTCGGAAAGGATGTATATGCCCATACTAGATAGCATATATCTAGATACCTTTTATTATAAAAAGCTTACCCCTCATAATAAAACGTCTATTGTCATACATACCACTAGCATCACTTAAAGGAAACTTTAGGTACATTTACAATAGACGCTTTTTTCATCAAAGCTTTCTGGTAAAGACAATGACACTGTATGGTTCTACATTTACTTTCTGAATCAAAATATCCTCTGCCTTGCCATTGTAATACAATAATTTATAAGCCGTATTCATATCGTGAGTGAAATACTCCTGTGAAGGATTGAACAGAATGATCATTTCTTCTGTATCATCTAGCAGTTTGTAAATCAATGCCTTATTTTGGATGGTATCAAAATGCACATGCTGTTCTACATCCTCCTTGCGGCAATAACGCAGACAGGCATGTGTTCTACGCAGCTTAATCAGCTCTTTTGTACATTCCACGATGTCTTGATACTGATTCCGACGCAGATAATCTATTTTATTTATCTCATCACTTTCTTCATACGTATTTGGTAATCCATGCTTACTACGGGCAAATTCTTGACCGCTGTGTAAGAAAGGAATCCCTTGTGCTAGTAAAACCGCCGCAATCATCATCTTATGCTTTGCGATGCGGATATCTTTGCTATCTTCCTTACAGCATTCTTTCAATTTATCCCAGCTAGTCATATTATCATGACATTCCACATAATTCACAACATTTCGAGGATTGGCAAACATAGCTTCCATTCCTTCATTTGTACAGCTGGCACTTAAACAGTTTTTCATAATATCAATCAGATACAATGCGCCACTGCAATATCCTTTTACATTCACTTCATTGCTTGCCGTGCGGCCTTTTACAACATCTCGGAAACGATCAGAGAAATGTGCGATAAATGGCATTTGAGCATTATTGCCAATGCTTGCACGCTGACGGAAATCTAAGAAACTTGGCATATCCCAACCTTCCCCATAGATCATAAAATCTGTATTAATTGCGCAACATTCCCGATAGACGGCATTCATGGTATCAATATCTAAAATGCCCATGAGATCAAATCGCAATCCATCGATATGATAAGTTTTTACTAAGAATTTGCAAGCATCGATAATATATTTAGCACACATGCGACGTTTACTGTCTACATCATTCCCACAAAAAGTACCATTAGAAAAATCGCCTTGCTCATTCATCTGAAAATAATAACTAGGGACCGTCTTGTCAAAGAAGCTTTCTTCCTTATCATATACATGATTAAAGACTACATCTAAATTGACACGAATGCCTGCTTTATGGCATTCTTCCACCAGTTTCACAAATTCAAATATACGGCTATAAGGGTTATTCGGTTCACTGCTGTAACTGCCTTCAAAGACCCGATATTGGACCGGATCATATCCCCAATTGTAATGTAATAATGGATAAATTTCATCAACAGATCCAAAATCCATGACCGGCATCAGCTGTACATGTGTAATGCCTAATGATTTTAAATAAGAAAAACCCGTCTGCATGCTTTTTGTTTGTTCATTTTCTTCCACAAATCCACGAAAAGTTCCAGGACAGCTTACTCCGATATTGCTTTGCATCGTAAAATCACGCACGCTTGTCTCATACACAATTGCATCACATGAACTTTGCAATGGCGGTAAAGGATAATCCTTTACACGAATCTTTGCCAAATCAACAATAGCCGAACGTCTGCTGTTTTCTATGGAAGATACACCATATGGGTCAATGGTCTCTTTCCATTCGCCATTTACTCTGACAAGGTATACATAGGTCGCATTTTCTAAATTTTCTAATATCGAATAACGAAATACCCCATGTTCACTACGTTTCATCTCATACGTATACGTAACATCATTTTTCATGATTTCTAACTTTACACGATAAGCTGTAGGTGCCCATAATGCAAAAGATGTGGCTTTTTCATTATACGTATAACCTAAATCATCCCCATCATAATAAAACAATTCATCAAATTTCGCTGTTTTTACAACAGCGCTGTATTGTAAAACGGTAGCGCGTGCATGTTGATGCACTACATAATACTCATTTCCTATTTCAATTGAATCATAAAGAGCCAACGTATATTTATTGTAATTGCTATGAGTTGTTTCAATAGACTGAATATGGAGATCATAAATATGTCCTCTGGTGTCTTTCAAATAAAACTTATTACTGACACCTTCATAGCTGTTACGAGACATAAATACAGTTATCTTATCAAAGTCATCCAGATAAGCTTCATAATATTTCTGTTGTCGCATATTTTATCACCTTGACCTTATTATAACAGACTTTCTTCTTTTTATCATTCTCAAGTGGAATTTCCTAGCAAAGCACCTTATTTTAATATCATTTCCGGCTAAAAAAGCTAACGGCATCTTTTCATCGTTTGTATGCATACATGCCTACATCTTTGCTAAGCAGTTGCATCTTGCCTCATATTGTTCCTTAGAAAAAGGATGATTCCTTTAACGTTTCAGCGTTTTATGAAATTCATCCTGTACCTTTCGTAATAAATCTTCTTCCATGAGTAATCTTCTTCCAAGATTCGCCAATGCGATGGCACCATCACGTAAAGCTTTTCTTCCTGCCTCATGAATGGTAGCTGCTGCCATTTCTTTTGAATGTCCATTGACGCATGCATCGGCAATCTTGATATAGCCATGCAATGCCGGGCAACAATAGCTGACACTTCCGATATCACTAGAGCCATTTGGCACCTCATCTACCGGTTTCACATCCGTTCTGCCTAATGCCACATATTCTTCTTTCAACAAATCACATAAGGTATAATTTATGACACAGTCTTCATAAGGGCATTCATATGTCGTTACCTGATAGGTACAGCCACTCGCTTTACAAGCTCCCTCAATACAATCAATTGCTCGCTGACTGAGCTCTTTTACATACTGCATAGAGGTTCCACGGAAATAATATTCCAAACTGGCATAGGCCGGAATGACATTGGCAGCTTCACCACCATCACGAATAATACCGTGAATATATGTATTTGGCAGTGCATATTGGCGTAGCAGATTAATGCCGATATAGCTCATAACCGCTGCATCCAAGGCTGATTTTCCATGCTCAGGTGAACAACCATGTGTATTTACACCATAAAATTCAAACTTCAATGGTAACAATGCCAAAGTTCTGCCCCCGACTCCATCTTCCGTATCTGGATGAATCATCATCGCCACATCCACATCGTCAAAAACATGCGCATTCGCCATAGACACTTTCCCACCGAAATTCTCCTCTGCCGGTGTTCCTATCACACGTATTTCTCCGCCAATATCATCAATGATTTCTTTTAGGGCCACTCCCGCAGCAATGGATGTTGCCGCAATCAAATTATGTCCGCAACCATGTCCCACTTCCGGCAAAGCATCATATTCGCATAAATATGCAATTACCGGACCTGCCTTGCCACTTTTATACACTGCTTGAAAACCAGTTGGCACAACGAAAGCCTTTTGCGTTTCAAAACCAAAAGATAATAACCCTTCACTTAACAACTCCATCGTTTCAAATTCTTCATTACCGATTTCCGGATGATCGTACATATGTTGTACATAGGACATATAAGTATCTAAGTTTTTTTCAACACTTGTGATTAACTTTTCTTTTAACTCCATCTTCATTACCCCTTTTCTGTTGCCTATTATTTTAACGAAATTCACATAAAATTGCAAATACAGCTTTTTATAAAGCAAGTATCCTCAAGGCATGCGTGTATCTATGCCCTTTTCCATCATTAACACTTCATAATAACCCCTTTATGCATCAAGGGAACAGGATACCTCTTTGCGTGAGCGTTCGTTACCGCACTTATCCTTTTTGATAAGCTGGGATGTAGTAATAGTACACAACAGAATTAAGCTTATCGCCTCTCATTTATGTGAATGCTTGAAATTATGTATTTGGTAAGCGTTCTTTCCCGTGTTTATGAAGAAAAAAATAGCCACATGAGTAAATTTAAGCATAAAAAAGGAAGCATGACACGATTGCGAAATAGTGCAATTGCCATACCTCCCAGTTGATTATTTCCAAGGAAAAATCTTTCTTATTTAACCGTCACCGGTTTAATATTCCAAATATCACGTGCATATTCATGGATCGTACGATCACTTGAGAAATAGCCAGACTGTGCGATATTTATCAGACACATTCTTGCCCATGCTTCTGCATTACGATAGCGCTGTTCAATATTGCCCTGCGCATGCACATAAGCTTCAAAGTCTGCCAACAACAGATATTCATCATTTTTGAACATCAGTTCATTATAAATCTGCTTGAAATCTCTAGGATCATTTGAGAAGGTACTGTCTACCAAGCTATTGACAACCTTCTGAATATCACCGTTTTGATTGTATTTTTTCCAAACATCATAAGAATTTTCATGACGAATCAAGGCCACATCATCTGCACGAAGACCGAAGATTTCAGCATTCTCATAGCCGACACGTTCTACGATTTCCACATTAGCACCATCCATCGTACCTAAGGTAATCGCACCATTCATCATAAACTTCATATTACCGGTACCGCTTGCTTCTTTACCGGCTGTAGAAATTTGTTCTGATACATCGGCAGCATTCATTAGGATTTCCGCAATGGATACCCCATAATTCGGAATGAATACGACCTTCATATAACGGTTAATATCACTATCGTTATTTACCTTATCAGCCACACAGTGAATCAGCTTAATAACTTCCTTCGCAAAGGTATAGGAAGGTGCTGCTTTTGCGGCAAAGATAAAGGTTCTAGGATAAATACGGAAGTTAGGATCTGCTTTCATACGGAAATAGAGATGAATAATGTTCATCACATTTAACAGCTGACGTTTATAAGCATGTAAACGTTTTGCCTGTACATCAAAGATGGAATTTACATCAATGTCAATGTTCAAGGTATCCTTAATGTACTTCGCAAGTATTTTCTTACGTTCCATCTTCACATCCATGAATTTCTTCTGAACTTCGCTGTTATCTACATACTTCATCAGATCTTCTAATTTTTCAGGATGTTTTTTGAATGCAGGACCAATGGTCTTTTCTAACAACTGTGTTAATTGTGGATTAGAATACAACAACCAACGACGATGTGTGATACCATTCGTCTTATTGTTGAATTTGCCAGGATATAAATCATTGAAGTTCTTCATTACATCTTCTTTTAAGATTTTAGTATGCAAAGCCGCAACACCATTCACACTGTGCGAACCGATGATGGCAAGATTTGCCATATGCACCTGTCCATCCTTGATTACACAACATTCATTCATTAAATCAGAACGTCCTAAATCATGAGAGCAGGCATATTTGAAACGACGGTCGATTTCTTCGATAATCATATAAATACGTGGCAATAAATCTTGTACATACTGAATCGGCCATTTTTCCAATGCTTCACTTAAAACAGTATGATTCGTATATGCCATCGTTTCTGTTACGATTTTCCAAGCATCATCCCATTCGTAACGGAAATCATCCAACAGGATACGCATCATTTCCGGAATACACAATACCGGATGGGTATCATTCAACTGAATGGCATTCATTTCCGCAAAGTTGTCCAATGTTCCATATACGCGTAAATGCGCATCTATAATGTTATTTAATCCTGCCGCAACAAAGAAATATTGCTGTTTCAAACGCAATAATTTTCCATGTTCTGTAGAATCATCCGGATAAACATTACGGCAGATTTCACGAACTTCGTTTACATATTCATTCAAGTTAGCTGCATCACATGCATCATCGGCAACTTCTGCACTCCACAGACGTAACGTATTGGTCAGTTTCGTATCATAGCCAACCACAGGTACATCATATGGAACCGCACGAACAACCAAGCTTGGCACATGATTTACAACCGCCTTGCCATCTTCTCCCATCCACATGTCCACATGACCGCCGAATTTAACATTGACTGCATGCTTTGGTTTTCGCACTTCCCAAACGTTACCTAAAGACAGCCATTGATCAGGTACTTCTACCTGTTCATTATTTACAATTTTCTGTTTAAATAATCCATATTCATAACGAATACAGTTTCCATTGCCCGGTAAATTCAAAGATGCTAAAGAATCCAGGAAACAGGCAGCCAGTCTTCCCAGACCTCCATTTCCTAATCCTGCATCACTTTCCAGGTTTTCAAGTTCATTAATATCCAGATCCAGATCAGCTAAACCTTCTTTGACTAAATCATAGATACCGAGGTTCATCAGGTTGTTTGTCAGAAGACGTCCCATTAAGAATTCCATAGAGAAATAGTACATCTGCTTGCTTTTCTTCTCTGCGATGGCATTCTTAGAGTCGTTCCAGTGAACACTGGCATAATCTCTAACCATTTCCCCTAAAACCATGTATTTTTCTGTTATGTGCGCCTGTTCGATAGAACGGCCGTAGCGTTCAATAATTCTTCTTTTAAACTCTTCTTGAAACTCTTTCTTGTTCTTGAATTCGTTTATCATATACTCGCTTACTCCTCTCAGTAACATATTAATTTTACAATATTTGTCTCTTAATTACAAATGAAATTAAGAAATGCATACAGTTACTATATTCATTATGCGAAAGATGTGTGAATTCATTCAACTGTAAAGGCTTTCTTTATTTTTTAGGTAAAATCATTCTCAATTTTTTCCTTTTGATTGTACTGTTTCCTATCTTGATAATGGTTATAATCCCTCTGAAATTGCTTGTTCACTTCGCTGTCTTTATTGCCGCTGATACCATAAGATTGCTGAATATAAGCGGCGATCATGCCACTTACCTTCTCCGCCCCATATACATTCATATGATAACCGCCATCTTTTGTGTCCGTTAGCCAGTTGATCTTAGATGAATAGGGCTCTAAGTTCATATCCAGATAATCGACCTGTTCTTTTTCAGCAAATTTACTTACCAAACGCGCTCTGGAAAAGGACCATTCTCGAGCACCCGGTACGCGCAACAATAAGATTTGCATTTTCTGTTCTTTCGCAAGTCTGATCAGCTCTTTCACCCCTTGTTGATTGATTGCATCAAGCTCTGTTATCTGTTCATTATTGTGCATATAATCACGATCATAGAATGGTTCTATTTTGGTATTCATGATGAAGCCATGTGTTGTATGTTTACTATCTAGTTGCTGTTTAGTTGGCGTCAAACGTTTTCGTATGACATCTCTTACATAGGAGTGAAGTAACGTTGCTTTGGTTTGTTCATCCATACTGGTATCCGTATAAGAAAGCAAATGTCGTATAGCTTGCATGCGTTCTTTCTCTGGTTTCATGGCATTGATTGCCGCGCAATTACGCGCTAATCTTCCTTCATTTTGGGCACGAAATAAATTTGCGTCAATAATCAACACTTTTGGCTTTTGATAGCGCAAGGCGCTTTTTAATAGGTAAGTACTGGTCCATATTGTTTGTGTCGCACTTGCCAGTGTATAGGAGATGATGCCTGTTTGTTTCCATACGATCAAAGGATTGATGGAGCGAGTAAAATTACTATCACCAAGAAATAAGATATCTAAGCTATTCTCTTTTTCTTCATAAAAGCCTTGGATTCCATCACTTTGTGCAGTTGTACATTGATCGAGATTTTCCGCAAAGATTTCTTTTTGCGTATTCCCTTTCAAGAAGAAACAAAAACATACACATAACAATACCATACCCTTCTTCATTACTTTCATATGACCACCTGCCACCTGCATTATACTCCTAGTTTCATACGACACATCTTAACTTTCCTTAATTACTTATCTTTTTTACTCTTTCTATATGAGGATAACAATCACGCGATAGGAACAACCCAATCTTTTATGAAGAAAAGAAAAAGTCTTATTGCTTACCAATCTTATAAGATCATGGCAGCAATAAGACTTAAGTTGTTATAATCTTCCGTTTGCTTTTTCATACTCCAAATAACGTAAAGTTCTTGTAAATCCTTCTTCAATTGTGTTAAGTGGTTGCCAACCAAGCTCGCGCAAGCGTTCACTCGATAAGATTCCCATGGTAAACGGTGCACATCCTGTGTTCGCATCCTTAGGAATATCAAAGCATAACTTTAAATGTTTCTCGGGATTTATCTTCACTAACAATTCAGCCAATTCACGAATAGAAACTTTTCCGTTTTCATCTCCAATGTTGTATGCCAGTTCTTCCCCATTTAGTAAAATGCGCCACATTCCGGCAATGGCATCTGCGATATAGGTGTAAGTTCGCACACTGGATCCATCACTTTTTAATACAATATCTTCATTGAATAGGACATTCTTCAAGAAGTCCGCCTGGACACGGCCATCATAAATGGACATGCCTGGACCATATGTATGGGCTAATCGTGCAATTTTCGTATTTAAACCATACTGCTTATGGAAGGAAGCACACATGGTTTCAGCCGCTTTTTTCCCTTCAGGATAGCATGATCTAGCATCTAATGGGTCCACAAGACCATACGTATTTTCATAGAAGAATTCCTGGTTTTCATCTGGCTGTCCATAAATTTCGCGGGAAGAAATAAACATATAGCCTTTGGCATTCTTCTCTTTCGCTAAACTTAGCGTATAGAAAGCTCCAAGTGTGTTAGCCGCAATCGTACCTACCGGATCTTCGCGCATGATCAATGGACTGGCCGGGCTTGCGGCATGAATGATATAATCAACCTTTCCATCATATACCATCGGCTTACTAACATCATGTGCCACAATTGTTACGGCCGGATTGTTTGCTATATCTTCCGGTATCTTTTTGGGATTACGCACAACGCAGATAACCGTAGCATTCATCTTTCTTGTTTCATTTAATGCTAAAACGGTTCGCACAAAATAGGTTCCTACCATTCCGCTGGCACCGGTAACCAAAACGGCGGCATCTTTTAATTTATCCCAAGCGATATCCTGTGCGCAGATACGTTGTAAATCTTCTTTTACTATTGGATTCATAGTAGCCTAGCCTCCTCAATCTATTTTAAGCCTAAGATCTGCTCATTTTCACGATATTGCAATAATGCACGTAAAATATAGAAATCTTCTGGCGTCGTTACTTTAATATTACCGCGATTTCCTTCAACGATGTACATTTTCTTACCCAGATTTTTATATAAGTTACAAGAATCGGCGATATCAACATAGTCTGGATTTAGTTCCCGCATTTTCTTATGCGCCTCCATGATTTCGCCTAAGTAAAAGCTCTGTGGTGCCTGTGCTGTAAACATTTCTTTTTTCAATGGCATCTCTTCTACTTCTTCGCCGCCTTTACTTAAAATCGGTGTTTCAAAGAAAGAGGTACAGGTAACAGCACTACCATGCTGTTTTACACATTCTATGTTTTTCTGGATCACTTCTTCACTGACAAACGGGCGTACGCCATCATGAATCAAAACGATGGCATCCTTGTCATTTTCTGCATCCGCTGCACGCAATGCACGATAGATGGAATCCTGTCCGTTGCTTCCACCTTCCACAATGCCGCACACCTTCGTAATCGCAAAACGTTTTGTCAGATCTTGTAATGTCGTGATATAGTCTTTTTTACAAGAAATATAAATCTTATCAATGGATGGACTATTTTGAAAATTGTCCAAGGTATGAATAATGATTGGTTTCCCATTGATTTCTAAAAATTGTTTTGGCATTCCGGCACCCATGCGTACCCCGCTGCCACCGGCAAAAATGATTGCTATATTCATATGAATCCTCCTCGTTTGTATCTGTTTTCATCAGCCTTATTATACTCCTAAACAGAGGTTCTAACAACTGACGATTTCGTAATATATCATCTAAACACGCAGCTTATCGATGTCGATTTGTTTCTGGAATTTCATAATTTCCTGATAAATTCGCTCACAATTATGATGATCATTTTGAGCATAGAAATTATCTGCGCGCTTGCGATACTCCTCCTTCATGACACAGCCTGTTTTCATATATTCACATAACATATCAATCAGCTGCTCACTCTTTGTACATATTTCACCAAAGCCCATCGTATCGTAGAAGAAGATACCATCATCATAATGTGGCGGCAAAACATCCGGATGGAAATACACGATCGGTTTTCGCATATACGCAAAGTCAAATTGCACACCGGAATAATCGGTAACCATTAAGCTGGATTCGGTTAAGATTTTTTCATAGCTCAGATCACCAACGGAAGGAATAACTTCTAATTCATCATTTTTGGTAAAGTCCTCAAGCTGCGAACTTAAGATTGGATGCAGCAAGAATTTAATCTTATATCCATAAGCTTTTGCACAACGTAACAAACGTTCATTGTTGATTAAATTGTTATACACATGGAAATATGTTGAATTTTTAAATTCCGGATTATAGCCTCTTTGTTCACCTTCACTGGTTGTTACAGGCAAGGCGTTGTACATACGCCATGTCGGTGATAATAAGATCTGTTTCTTATCGTTATTAATTAAGCCGTCATAACGTCCGATTCCGGTTAACTTCAAAATATCAAATCCCTGATAGCCATAAGCATGTTTTGATAAATTTTCATACTCAAACTTACTTGCTAAAAAATACATCAGGGTATTATCTATGATACGGCGCTGGGCGATTGCACACTTTTGCACCGATAATCCATGCTGCAGACACATGGAGCCAAAGTTACATAAGCCTCTGATATATTTAGAAGTACTCTTATTATAGCCATTAAATGGGAATAAATGAGAATTCGTTATTAAGACAATATCGGCGTGGACAAAAACAAGTTTATGCTTTAACGAGCCGTTCTTTAAAGGCGTATAGCCATCTTCCTTCAACTTTCGATAATCACTTGTATTTTCATTAATCAAATAATACTTCGTGATGCCATCATCAAATTTGGCACTATAGCGGTATAAATACTCACAACTGTCTCCGCCTTTATACAGCTTATCTAGCATGAGCCAAATGCGTTTATTCTTATACCATGGATACGTGATCCAATATAACCAACGAAAGCCTAAGGCCGCAAAATCCTTTTTATGATGGTTTTTAATTAAATTTAATTGAAATTGTATCTCTCGTTTTATGACATTTGTCTTCGTCGCTTTTTTAATGGTAATACCATTATCGGCATGATGACATAAATATTTATGGAAGCGCCAGTAGGAATACCGCGGTGTCTTGGATAGTTTTGCCCAATGATTCGCAAATGAAATCTTCATCTGATATTCTTCTCCCTGAATGCGGGCATAGAAGGTAATTCTCTGCATTGTTTTTTTCTCATCTAAAGGAAATTCCAGATGATATGTGAGACGGCGATATCCTGGGACCCCAAAGTATTTTGTTAAGGAATATGCATCAGTATCTACTACCGGATATTCTTTCCCATTAAATTTTGCGTAATATTCTACCTTCCCATGCTGAAAGATACTGATCAATGAACCATCGATCCAAACCTTTCCCTGAATGTAATTCATAACATTGATCGTAAAGCGATGTTTATTCAAAGAAGAGATGCGCAAACCATGAAAACACATTTCTACATCCCGCTCATTCTCTTCATCCAAAACACTTTGATAGGTGTATGCTACTTGATCTTTTCCATATTTGATACGCAAATACATGCAACGAATCTCTGGATTTTTTGTCATATAGGACAATTCATCTTGATTCAAGAGATAATAATCATCAATTTGTAGAAATAATGTTTGGACTAAGTCTAAATACGTATCTAGTTTTTTCCCTAAGACGACTTTTTTATTGCGATTATCTTTATTGGCCATCATCCGACAATTTACATAATAGACACAATAATTTTGTAAAAAGGCCGGAATCGTTTTCTGGGTTTTTTTCGCATATTCTAATAATGGGAAAAGATAGCTCTGCAAAGATTCATGATACCAGCGTGCATCATGGGATGGAACATGATAAAGCACTTGATTTTCACGTGGCGCAAAGTATTCATATTCCGCTTTTGCTACGGTGGCATAAACCGGTTTTTCTAATAAAAGCTTCATCACCATATCGGTGCCTGCTTCAAATGGCAGGGTTTCATTAAATCCTATCCGTTTGATCATTTCACTATGAAAGATGGAAGAATCTAAAGCGGTATGTAAAGCAGAATACTCTTGTGACAGATCATAGACAGTGTCTTCTTCAATAAAAAGTTTACTTAAAATGTGCTGTTTGCGTGTTTTTGTCATCAATGGGTTATTACAATAGGATTTACCGACAACAAAGGTAGCGGCAGGATTTTCTTCCATTACTTTCATTGCTTTCTTGATAAAATGATGATTCATCGTATCGCCGGTTTCCATAAACATCACATAAGTTGTATCAACATATTGCATCGCCTGATTCAATAAGGCTCCTCGCATGTTGGCATCACTTTCTATAAGTTTTGCATGAAAAGATGACAATGCTTCTTTTTCAACTGTTTCCCTATCTTTTGGCGCACAGACAAGGATAAGCTGAAAAGCTTTCTCTTTTTGTTGGCGCAGGCTTTCGAATGTTTTCGCTAGCCCTTCTACCCCATTCTGCATCGTCAATACAATTGTCAGTTTTCTTTCATCCATACTCAACACCTCTCGCCTTTCTCATGTAAAAGGATGCTGTCTATCACGATATCACTCGACAGTTTCTCATGTGTATCAAAGCATTCTTCAATAAATGCAGCCAGTTTTTCCATTTCAAAAGTTTTATTACGAATGGTCGATAAGATCTCATCAAACGTTGTACACACCTTACCGCACGCATCATCCAAACTGCGATGCACCCCTCGGCGCAGCTGATAATAATCTTTATCAAACGCATAGAAAATGATTGGCTTTTTATGTAACGCAAATTCATAAATATTACTTGAAAAATCTGTAATTAAGATATCCGTAATATAAAACATATCATTGATATCACCATATTGTGACAGATCTTTCACATAGGTTGCATAAGCAACAGGAATATCCACTTTTTCCTGAATGAAAGGATGCATCTTAAAGATAAAGGCATAGTCTTGTTCACAAAGCTTTGCAATACCATCCATGTCAATCTTATCAAATGGATAATATGCATCACTTTGCGTATTTCCTCGATAGGTTGGCGCAAACATGATGATCTTACGACCTTTTAATTCCGGGAAATCCTGATAGAATTTCCTTTTATAAGCATTTATACGTTCTTCATCTAAATAATTATCCAAACGTGGCAATCCGGTTGCTAAAAAGTGCGAACGATCAATTCCGAAAACTTCTTCATATACCGGAATTAAGCCTTTACTGCCTACTAAGGCATAATCATATTTACGATGACATGAATCTTTCGGTAATGGTGAGCCGGCTTTTCCAAAACGTGAATATCCTACCGATTTAAAGCCGACTCCGGCATGCCATGCCTGTATCAGTTTTGTTTTAGAGCTTAAAGTAATCGTTTTAAAAATAGGGACATAGTCATCCACAAAAATATAGTCCTGTTTCGCAATGAGCCACAACAGTCTTGACCATGTAAAAAAAGTTTTAAACTTGCTTTGCTGCAAGGTTTTTGAGAAAGAATAACTTATTTTAAAAGTTTTATCTAAGCCGCGTTCTTTCATACGATCATCAATCGCTTTTAAATTACCGCCAATCGGTGTTCTTGTTTCAGACATGAAGAGCACATGTTTGCCATCCTTTTTACGACAGCTGCTTAATACCGCAAAAATCCCTCTGATCGCCGCTTTGGTAAGAATAAAAGCTACTTTTCGGCATCCTTGTTTCAAGGATTTTGATTCTAAGCGCACATCTTTTCGATTGGGATGGTCATTTCTTTTCATATAGGTGGTAAAGGCACATAAAATCAAATCTTCTTCATCCCCATGGATGACCGAAGGAGTCTGCGGCGCTTTTTTCTGTAAAACCGCTATATCGCTAATCTGAAAATTAATGGCATAGGCATAGCATTCTTGGCCATAACGATACAGCTTATCCAATTGTTCCAGTTTGTATCCACATGCCGCTGTGATACTGAGATAATATTTTTCATGATCTTTTTCATAATAAAAATACCATTTCCCATTATCTAAAAGTTTGGTTTCATTAATGTTTACCATATTTATCGTCAGCTTATTGTCTACAGGTTGTTCTAGAGGATATACTTTTTTTAAATCCGTCACATAAAAATGGCAGTCCTTGATGGCATCCCCTTGTAAAGATAATGTCAGATAAATATTATGCCAATACATATCGGTTATGATAACTTTATTCATGTGCATCGTTTCCTTCTTTCATCAAATTCAATATAAAATCGGCAATATGAAGACTGGTGTTCCCATCATATACCACATATTTTTTGCAGAAGCGTTGTAATTCATCCATATCATACGGCTCTTTTTCAATAGCATCAATAATGACTTTAGGATCTTTACTGATGACTCCGGGAAGCTCGTTTTCATAGTCAATCGCAAGACCTCGTTTACCGGTGTAATTTTGCATATCAAAATTATAAAAATACAGAGGGATATTTAATAAAGCCGCTTCATAAATAATACAAGAATAATCACTGATAACAGCATCGGCAACAAACAACATATCAAAGGAGGTAAAGGAAGTATCAACCAATACATGTGGATTGTGAATCGTCAGCTTTGATAATGGATGCCGTTTTACCACTAGGATCTGATCATCATATAAGGCATCACACAGTTTATCAACATATGTCTGCATCATCGTTTCCTTTTTTCTAAATGTCGGAACATATAAAATAACTTGCTTTTCTTTCAAGATTGGATATTTTTGATATAGCTTTTTACGCATTTCTTGTTTATAAGAAGCATCGGTTAAGATATCCACTCTTGGCAAAGGATAAATGCGTACAATGTCTTCAGGGCAATGAAATCCCTTTGCTAAATCGGCTTGATAAGCAGGGGAACTGGCGAATACATAGGAATACTGTTCATGCATGCGCATGGCCTTCGCAATCTTCGTACTTGTTCCTTCTGCCGTATCCAATGCGGTATAACCAAATTTTTTCATCGTTCCTATCGAATGCCACATCTGAATGATTTTTAAAGAACGTCTATGTTTCAAAAGGGAGATGACGATACAATAGGTATCTAAGACGACCACTTTACTGCTGGCAATCTCTTTCATCTGCTTCAACATATGAAAGGCATATTTGATTTTATCTTTGTACGATGATTTTAATCCGCCATCTAAGGTGTGACATAAAAACACGACATCGACGGATGCATCTTGTTGTTGAAGAGCTTTTTTCAACAAGATGAAATCTATGGATGGTGTATTTGACTGTCGGGATATCATGACAACTTTATTTTTTACCGGTAAAAGTTTTATGAAAAAATATAAAACATTTAAGGCTGCGGTACCTAGCTTAATAATTGCCTGCATCTTTTCACTCCGTTCTTAAAAT
>NZ_CEVYEL010000017.1:0-49439 GCF_982403165.1 Longicatena sp. | reverse complement strand
TCAAAGACCGATAGCATCCACTGTTTGGTGGACGTCACTCTCGTTGAGTGCCTGTATATAATATCAAATTATATCGTTCCTGTCAATCAAAATAATAACTTTTTTATGATTATTTCAGATTATTTTTACTAATCTGCTATTCCATATGATCTAGGCAGAAATTCTTTCTATCGCTTTACGAATTTGCCTCTTGATATGGATACTTTTGATAATCACAAAAGGAGTTCCTACATCGTAAGAACTCCTTCTTGATATCCTTTAGGATTGTTAATCGTGTAATTCCGGAAGAATTGGCTGTTTAATTCCAATTTCTTCATCAGATACATCTTCACCATCCATGATTTTCTGTACCATTTCACTTGTTAATTTCTCAGGTGAAGGTACATATGCCATAAATTGATCATCATCTGGTTTCGCATTACGTTCGATACGCTCTTCGCGTAACTCTTCTGCTCTTTCCGCAATGATTTCATTTGTCTGGCGATCAGCTTTGCAGCCGGTTCCAGCTGGAATCAGCTTACCGATGATAACATTTTCTTTCAGACCAATCAGGTAATCTTTCTTACCTTTGATTGCTGCATCCGTCAGAACTTTCGTTGTTTCCTGGAAAGATGCTGCCGATAAGAAGGAGTCTGTTTCAACAGATGCCTTAGAAATACCTAACAATACCGGTTTGAAAGTAGCCGGTGTTTTACCGCTTAACAATGCCTGACGGTTGATTTTCGTGATTTCGGTCAAGGATACCTGCACACCTGGATTCAAGTGTGTATCATTGCCTTCCAGAACGACTACTTTACGCAGCATCTGGCGAATCATAACTTCAATATGCTTGTCACTGATTTCAATACCCTGGCTAGCATATACTTTCTTAACTTCTTTTAGAATGTAGTTTTGAACCTGACGTACACCAGCAACCTTTAACAATTCCTTAGGGTCAACCTGACCTTCCGTAATTTTGTCACCAGCTTCGACATGTGCACCAACCTTCATCCAAGGACGAATTGCCTGTACCAAAGTCACCTTATGCGTAATACTTTCTTTATCATTTGCGACAACTACTTCGTAGCCTGTTTCAATCTGATTAATCGATGTGATTTCACCGGTAATCTGAGCTAATACAGCTACACCCTTAGGACAACGAGCTTCAAACAGCTCCTCGACACGAGGAAGACCCTGTGTGATATCTCCACCATCAGCACTTGCTACACCACCGGTATGGAAAGTACGCATGGTCAGCTGTGTACCTGGTTCACCGATAGATTGGGCAGCCATGATACCAACAGCTTCGCCAACTTCAACATCTTTACCGGTTGCCATGTTACGACCATAACATTTCTTACATACACCGTAAATAGATTTACAAGTAAATGCGCTTCGGATATATAAGCCTTCAACACCAGCATCTACAATTCGCTGCGCAATTGGCTCCGTGATGAATTCATCACTTTCAATGATGACTTCACCTGTCTTAGGATCTGTAACTTCTTGTTTTGTATAACGACCAACTAAACGATCATACAAAGATTCGATAATCGTATTCGTTTTGCGATCTACGATAGCTTCTACCCAGTACCCTTTATCTGTACCACAGTCTTCCTGTTTAACGATAACATCCTGGGCAACGTCAACCAAACGACGTGTCAGATATCCAGATTCGGCAGTCTTCAATGCGGTATCGGTCAGACCTTTACGCACACCGTGTGTTGAGATAAAGAACTCAGACACATTCAGACCTTCACGGAAACATGAATAGATAGGAACCTCGATGATACTTGGTACATATTCACCCTTCGCTGATTTGGACTGTGATGGTTTCGCCATCAGACCACGCATACCAGCTAACTGAGTAAAGTTTGACGTATTACCACGGGCACCAGAACGCGCCATCATGTTGATTGGGTTTTTACGTGGCAAGTTACCTAACAGCTCTTCGGCGATATCATCTTTGACATCTGCCCACAGCTTATTTAAGTGACGTTCCCACTCCTGCATCGTAAGCTTACCTTTCTTACGCAGGGTTTTTAATTCTTCGGCTTTGGCTTTACCATATTCCACATGCTCTTCTTTATGAGGAGCAACCTCGATATCACTTAAGGATACCGTAACACCGGCAACTGTAGAATATTTAAATCCCATATCCTTGATCTGGTCAAGGATTTCAGATGTTTTTTCAGTACTGTAACGTTTGAAGATCTCACCGATGATCTTACCTAAATC
Organism: Longicatena sp.; assembly: GCF_982403165.1. NCBI lineage: Bacteria > Bacillati > Bacillota > Erysipelotrichia > Erysipelotrichales > Erysipelotrichaceae > Longicatena > Longicatena sp. The sequence goes on along the minus strand of NZ_CEVYEL010000017.1, from coordinate 47,222 downwards.
TTTCTTCTTGAAAGCAGGTGTTACAGGTAAATTACGGATAGCTTCTTTTACATCTTTTCCCATATCCAGGAAATACTTTTCCGGTGTTGCCTGGAAATTGGCTGCACTTACCTCATTCAAGAATGGGAAGTCGCTAGGGAACATGTTGTTAAAGATAACCTTACCAACTGTTGTCAGCAAATACTGTTTCTGCTGTTCATCCGTAAAGCTTGTTTTATTTAATGCTCTTGCCGGAATGGCAATACGAGAATGTAAATGAATCTGGTCTGTTTCATAAGCCATCAAAATTTCATTGATGCTACCGAAGACATGTCCTTCATTATCTCCATAACGCTGCCACATAGCTGCTGATTTTGGACAATCGACAGATAAATAGCGCTGCGCTTCATCATGGAATTCTTCAGCCGTTTCTTCCATCGTCAGATAGAAGTTACCCATGACCATATCCTGACCTGGGGTAACGATTGGTTTTCCATCCTTTGGACCTAGGATATTGTTAGAACCTAACATCATCACTAAGGCTTCAGCTCTTGCTTCTTCACTCAATGGTACATGGACAGCCATCTGGTCACCATCGAAGTCGGCATTAAAGGCAGTACATACTAATGGATGCAGACGCAATGCACGTCCTTCTACCAGTTTTGGCTTAAACGCCTGAATACCTAAACGGTGCAGCGTAGGGGCACGGTTCATTAAGACAGGATAGCCATCAATTACCTTTTCAACGATATCCCAAATACGTGGATCCTGACGATCAATCAGTTTCTCTGCTGTTTTTGGATTGCTGGCGATTTCCTGATTTACGATTTCATTAATAACAAATGGTTTAAACAACTGAATTGCCATTTCACGTGGAATACCACACTGATACATCTTCAAATCTGGTCCTACGGCGATTACAGAACGACCGGAGAAGTCAACACGTTTACCTAATAGGTTCTGACGGAAACGTCCTTGTTTACCCTTTAAGGAATGTGATAAAGACTTCAAAGCACGTCCGCCGGCACCGGTAATTGGTTTAGAACGACGACCATTATCGATCAAAGCATCAACTGCTTCCTGCAGCATACGTTTTTCGTTTTGTACGATGATAGCAGGAGTTCCCAACTCTAATAGCTTCTTCAAACGGTTGTTACGTGTGATGACACGACGATATAAATCATTTAGATCACTTGTCGCGAAACGTCCACCATCTAACTGCAGCATTGGTCTTAAATCAGGTGGGATTACCGGAATTACTGTCATAACCATCCATTCTGGCTTATTGTCAGAATTACGGAAAGCTTCTACGGTATCCAAACGCTTGATTAATTTCTTACGTTTTTCACCCTGCGCATTTTCCAAAGCTTCTTGAATGTGTTTGTATTCTAATTCCAGGTCAACTTCTTTCAACAGGGTCAAAGCAGCTTCTGCACCAGTCTGTGCCGTAAAGCTTCCAGGACCGTACAGTGCCATATATTCACGATATTCTTTTTCAGATAAGATCTGTTTGTATTCCAGATTCGTATCCTTAGGATCTGTTACGATCCAGGATACGAAATATACTACTTCTTCCAATTGTTTTGGTGTTACATCCAGCAGCAGTGCCATACGGCTAGGAATACCGCGTAAATACCAGATGTGTGCTACCGGTGCAGCCAATTCAATGTGTCCCATACGTTCACGACGAACACTGGATTTGGTGATTTCTACACCACAGCGGTCACAGACAACACCTTTATAACGTACTTTCTTATACTTACCGCAATAACATTCCCAGTCCTTGCTAGGTCCGAAAATACGTTCACAGAACAATCCATCACGTTCCGGTTTCTGGGAACGATAATTGATTGTTTCCGGTTTTTTAACTTCACCATGACTCCATTCATGGATTCTTTCAGGAGATGCTAGGCTCACCTGAATTGAGGCAAAATCATTAACACTCATCTACTTACGCCTCCTCTACTTGTTCATCATCTTCTGCAATTAATACATCTTCGTCGAAGTCATCCATGTTTTCTTCATCATCCAAAAGCACTTCATCATCTTCAACTTCAACATCTTCATTTATATCATTGATATCCTCTTCACTGACAACCTCTTCCTGTGGAATTGGTGGCAGTGCAGCAGGTTCACTTGATTCTTCTTTGTTGATATCGACTTCATTTCCGTCTTCATCCAGCATCTTCACATCGATGGCTAATGCCTGTAATTCATGTTTCAATACGCGGAAGGATTCAGGAATGCCTGGTTCAGGAATATCTTTTCCTTTGATGATTGCTTCATAAGTCTTAGTACGTCCTACGATATCATCAGATTTTACCGTCAAGATTTCCTGCAGTGTATGGGCAGCACCATAAGCTTCCAGTGCCCAAACCTCCATCTCACCGAATCGCTGACCACCATTCTGTGCTTTACCACCTAATGGCTGCTGCGTTACTAAGGAATAAGGTCCGGTTGCACGGGCATGCAGCTTATCGTCAACCATGTGCGCCAGTTTGATCATGTACATAACACCGACAGAAATACGTTCATCGAATGGTTCACCGGTACGTCCATCGTACAGTACCTGTTTACCATCTACGGTCATATCGGCTTCTTTCATGATGTCGCTTAATTCCTGATTGTTGATACCATCGAATACCGGTGTGGAGAATTTCACGCCCAGTTTCTTAGCGGCATATCCTAAATGGATTTCCAGAACCTGTCCGATGTTCATACGAGATGGCACACCGAATGGGTTCAACATGATATCAATTGGCGTTCCATCTGGCATATATGGCATATCCTCAACCGGTAAGATCTTGGAGATGACACCTTTATTACCATGACGGCCGGCCATCTTATCACCTTCAGAAATCTTACGTTTCTGAACGATGTAAACTTTTACGGTTTCATTGACTCCAGGTGGCAGATCATGTCCTTCGCTTCTTTTGAAGATGCGGATAGAATGGACGATACCGGCACCGCCATGAGGTACCTTCAAGGAGTTGTCACGCACTTCACGGGATTTCTCACCGAAAATTGCTAATAACAGTTTTTCTTCAGGAGAGATTTCACTCTGTCCTTTTGGTGTTACTTTACCAACCAGAATGTCACCCTCGCGTACTTCCGCACCAACCATGATGATACCACGGCTGTCTAAGTTACGGCAGGCTGCTTCACTTACGTTAGGAATGTCACGAGTAATTTCTTCTGGCCCTAATTTTGTTTCACGACAATCAATGTCGTATTCTTCAATATGAATTGACGTATACACATCATCACGTACCAAACGCTCACTCATGATGATGGCATCCTCATAGTTGTAGCCATACCATGTCATATAGGCGATCGTAACGTTTTGTCCAAGGGCAAGTTCACCCTTTTCCATAGATGGTCCATCGGCTAGGATATCTCCCTTATCGATGCGTTCACCTTTTTTTACGATTGGACTTTGGTTGATGTTGGTACCATTGTTAGAACGCTGGAATTTACGCAAACGATATTCATGACGTTCTCCATCATCACCACTGACGATGATGCGCTGAGAATCGACGTATTCAACAATACCGTTTTCTTTTGCGACGATACCGACACCAGAGTCCTTGGCAATCTTATATTCGATACCAGTTCCTACATATGGAGAATGTGGCTGTAACAAAGGTACGGCCTGACGCTGCATGTTCGCACCCATCAAGGCACGAGAAGCATCGTCATTTTCCAGGAATGGTACACAGGCAGTTGCCACGGATACGATCTGTTTTGGTGAAACGTCGGCCAATTCTACTTCTTCACGTTTAGCGATGATGGTTTCTCCCGCTTTACGAGCAACGACATTTTCATTGATCAAACGGCCTTCTACAACCTCATTCGCCTGCGCGATAACATAATCTGCTTCTTCATCAGCTGATAAGTAGATTGCTTCATCTTCTACTGTTCCATCTTTCTTAACGATACGATATGGTGTCTGAATAAATCCATATTCATTGATCTTACCATAAGAAGTCAGGTTGGAAATCAGACCGATGTTTGGACCTTCTGGAGTTTCGATAGGACAGATACGACCATAGTGAGAACTATGAACGTCACGTACTTCAAAACCGGCGCGATCTCTGGTCAGACCACCTGGACCTAAGGCAGAAATACGACGTTTGTTGGTCAATTCTGCCAATGGATTCTGCTGATCCATGAACTGTGACAGCTGAGAACTGGAGAAAAACTCCTTGATAGCTGCTGTTAATGGACGAATATTCGTTAATTTCTTAGGTGTTAAGGTTGCTGTTTCCGCAATGGACATACGTTCCTTAACAACACGCTCCATACGGCTTAAACCGATACGGAACTGGTTCTGGATCAATTCACCAACAGAACGGATACGACGGTTACCCAACATATCAATATCGTCGGTTTCTCCAACACCTTCCATAACATTTAAGTTATACGTATAGAATGCATACATATCGGAAATCGTAATGGTATGCTTGTTCGCATATGGGTCATTACCGATTACTTTTACTACTTGCTCATCGCCAGTACGTACAAGCACTTCCTGAACGGCTGCACCTACCAACCATGCATACACCGTTTCACCGTTGTTTACTTTATTACGTAAAGCTTCCTGGTCGTTTGCACTTAAGGTATCTGGCTTATGACGAGGTAAATAGCCTTCTGCATAGAAGTCACCTTCTTCATTTTCCAGGTCATTGCCCTGTGCATCCGTTACACGGCCTAACGCATACATGCGCTGTCCATAGTTTAACACTGCATTGACATTGCCTTTTTCCAAAGCCACCTGCTTTGCGATGATACCGCCATGTACAGAAATGGTTTCACATTCTTTTGCGATTGCGTCTACATCCTTCTGTGTTAATACGGTTCCTTCAAACAGGGTAGCATCACTCAATTCCACATCCTCTGCCAAAACACGGCCAACAAGACCAAGATGGTTAGATGCCGGAACTTCTACTTTATCCGGATGGTTGAATAATGGATTGAAAGGGAAAGCATGTACATGCATACCTTTTTCCAACTCTTCACGTAAAGTGTTACGTTCATCACGATGAATCATCGTACCGCTAGGCATGAAGACACTGCCATCACTTGCCAAAATATCCATTGCCAAACGATTACCGTAAATACGGTTGATGGCATTTAATTTCTTACGTAATTTAAAACGTCCGGCTTTGGTTAGATCATAACGGCGAGGATCAAAGAACTTCGCATTCATTAAGGTGATAGAACCATCCAAGGTAGGTATTTCATCCGAACGCTGGTTTTCATAAATAGACAATAAAGCTTCCTGTGTAGTCTTAACCTTATCGGCTAACAGGGTATTCTCAATTTCTTCGTATTTACCAAAGTAAGATGCATATAATGTAAGGTAAAGATTCATGAATTCACGATCTTCATCATCCTGTGCAACATCTTCGATCACATCACGTCCCATAGCCTTTAAGAACGTCTTGATCTGTGTTGTATCATGGGCATCTTCGCTGTGATCTAAATCAATTGACATACCGACAGCTTTAAACAATACAGAAGAAAGCATTTTACGTTTACGGTCAATGCTCATGTTTAAAACACGTCCGGTAGACGCTTTTTTCGTTTCTGTCATGTATTCCAGCCAAGTACCGCGGCTTGGAATTAATTCACAGGCATACGATACTTTACCTGTTTTTTCATCATAACCGGTAGAGAAGTACGCTCCCGGAGAACGCACGATCTGCGAAACGATGACACGTTCCGCTCCATTGATGATGAAAGTACCTGTTTCGGTCATTAAAGGGAAATCACCTAGGAAGACATCTTCCCATTTATTGATAACTTCACCTGTTGTGTTATCTGTTATTTCAAGTTCCATGCGTGCTTTCAATGGTGCTGCGTAATTACATTCGCGATACATTGATTCTTCCGCATTGTATTTAGGTTCACCGAATTCATAACCGGCGAACTTCAGCTTGATATTTCCTCCATAGTTTTGAATCGGGTAGATTTCATTGAAAACTTCTCCAATTCCTTCGTTCTTGAACCACTCAAAAGAATCCGTCTGAATTTCAACCAGATTCGGCAGTTCCAGATGTCCACTAACTTTTGAGTAATCGCGACGCTCTGCCTTTTTACCGGAAGCGACAATACGATAAGGCTGTTTTTTGTCCATGTACGCCATCCTTTCTACAAGTTTTTCTTACCAAAATAGGGCATGAAAACCCATTTTAATATTTTAGTATTATGCAATTTATTATAATATCAATGGTTTGTCAAATTGTCAATGCTTTTTCGATATTTTAGCTATTTGTGTCCGTTGGGTAGCAATCTGCATGGAAAGGTATATTTTCATAACTGATTGCATGTGATAACGATTGTTGCACCATCATGGTGGCAATTTCCATAAAGAAGAGCTTTCCTTCATAATTTCGTGAAAGTGTGCATGCTGGCATTTCCTAGTATCAACCGATTTAACTTCTCTACGTTATCGTTGGTATTTTTGGTATCACCCGGCTTAACTTTTCTACGTTATCGTTGGTATTCTTGATATCAATCGGCTTTACTTCTCCCTACGTTATAGTGGTACTATAGTTATGCTGTACGTATATTTATTTCTTTGCCTTTAAGATCCAATAGCCTTTTTCTTTTTCAATGATGTCACAATTACCGAACACTTCTTTGATTTTATTCACTGCACTGTTTGCGCCCTGTTGCTTACGAATAACGACCCATAAGCAACCGCCTTCACATAAATAATCATAAGCTTTTTCAAAGATTTCATAAATGACCTTCTTACCGGCCCGGATGGGTGGATTGGTTAGGATGTCAGTATAAGTATTCCCAGTTACCTGTGCATATACATCGGACTCATGAATCTGCACATCCACATGATTGGCCTTGGCATTTTCTTTAGCTAGGGCGATTGCACGTGGATTGACATCGACCATTTCCACATGCTTATCGGGATATGTATGCTTGATGATGATACCGATTGGTCCATATCCGCAGCCAACATCAAGTATCGTATCCTGTAGTTCATCTCTTTTCAGCAGGGTGTTTAAGAAGACCTGTGTTCCAAAATCAACACCGCCTTTTGAGAAGACACCGTTATCAGTTAAGAAAGTATAGTTAAAACACCAAAACCGGAAAGATATTTCCTTCCGGTTTTCTGCTAAATGACGATTATCTGTAAAATAATGATCCATCGTTATCCCGCCTTTTTTAGGTGACAAAAAGCCCGAAGGCTTTTTGTAGTTCATCAAGATGTGTAAGTTATTACTTAACTTCTACGCTAGCTCCAGCGTCCATCAATTTCTTCTTGATTTCTTCTGCTTCTTCTGGGCTAACATTTTCTTTGATTACGCTTGGTGCTTTGTCAACCAGACCCTTAGCGTCTACCAGACCTAAGCCTGTGATTTCACGTACAGCCTTGATAACAGCAACTTTTGTTCCACCGATGTCTGTTAATGTAACAGTTACTTCGCTTGGTCCTTCAGCAGCAGCACCTGCATCAGCAGCAGCTGCAACAGCAACTGGAGCAGCAGCCGTTACGCCAAATTTTTCTTCGATTGCTTTTACTAATTCATTCAGTTCTAAGATTGTAGCTTCTTCTAAGTAAGCTAAGATGTCTTCCTGGTTTAATTTTGCCATGTTCTTTTCCTCCTAGTTAATAGTTTGTCTGCATGCAATTAAGCAGCAGCTTCTTCTGTAGCTTCGGCAGCTGGTGCTGCACCTTCTTCTTTGCTTTCTGCAACAGCTTTAACAGCACATGCGAATCCGCGTACTGGTGACTGTAAGCAGCTTAACAGCATTGATAACATACCTTCACGGTTTGGCAGACTTGACAACTCTTTGATTGTGTCAACACTGACTACCTTACCTTCTACGATACCGCTCTTCAGTACAAGCTTGTCGTGTGTTTTCGCAAATTTTGCTAATACACGAGCAGGGGCAACTGCGTCTGGTCCAAATGCGATTGCGTTTGGTCCAACCAAGTCTTTTACTAATTCACTGGCACCGGCTTCTTCGGCAGCACGCTGAGCAAGAGAGTTTTTGTAAACCTTGAACTCTACGCCTTCTGCGCGAAGATCTCTACGCAGCTGTGTTACTTCCGCAACACTCAGACCACGATATTCAACAACTACGGTTGAATCGGCTTCTTTCATTTTCTGAGCAATTTCAGAAATGACTGCCTTTTTGCTATCGATGATTGCCTGGTTCATGAACTTCACACCTCCTGATTTATATGTAACAATATACCTTTCAAGAGTGATATAAAACACCCGCAAACTGGACAGTCTACGGGTGAAAGTTTTATCTACTTGCTTTCTACCTCGGTAACATGATTAAGCTGTTACGCCGTTACTGTCTATGGTATATTGATAACATCGAATATTTTAAACGTTGTTTTGCAGTTTGTCAACCTTATTTAACGATTTCTACATGGATGCCAGGACCCATTGTTGTTGTTAATACAAGGTTTTTGATATAAGCACCCTTAACTGCAGCAGGGCGTGCTTTTACGATTGTGTTGTAGATTGCGTTGAAGTTGTCCACTAACTTCTCATCGTCAAAGCTTACTTTACCGATCATCAGGTTAATGTTACCTTCTTTATCAACACGGTATTCTACTTTACCTTTTTTGATGTCTTCAACAGCTTTTGCAACATCCATGGTAACTGTACCAGTCTTAGGGTTTGGCATTAAGCCCTTAGGTCCTAACAGACGACCTAATTTACCTAATTCACCCATCATGTTTGGAGTGGCAACGATCACATCGAAGTCAAACCATCCCTTCTGGATTTCTTCTAACAATTCTTTTCCACCAACGAAATCTGCGCCAGCGTCTTTTGCTTCCTGTTCCTTAGGTCCCTGTGTAATAACACAAACTTTCTGTGTTTTACCAGTACCATGAGGCAGTACCATAGCACCACGGATCTGCTGATCTGCATGACGTGGGTCTACATTTAATTTGAAGCTAACTTCAACAGATGCGTCGAATTTAGCGATGTTTGTTTCTTTTGCTAATTTTACAGCTTCAGCTACCGAATAAGACTTTGAGCGGTCGATTTTCTTAGCAGCTTCAGCGTATTTCTTTCCAACTTTTGCCATATCTATTTACCTCTCGCCTTTCTTATCCTTCATAACCTTCAACTTTAACGCCCATGTTTCTAGCAGTACCAGCAACGATACGCATAGCAGCTTCTACATCATTTGCGTTTAAGTCAGGCATTTTGTATTCTGCGATTTCACGCAGCTGATCAACTGTAATTGTTCCAGCGGTTTCTTTCTGATCACCACTAGCCTTCTTGATGCCAGCAGCTTTCTTGATCATGATGCTTGCTGGAGTTGTTTTTAATACGAAATCAAAGCTCTTATCTTCGTATGCAGTAATAATAACTGGTACCATATCACCATTACGGTCCTTTGTAGCATCGTTAAATGCTGTACAGAACTGCGGCATGTTGATTCCGGCAGATGCCAGTGCTGGTCCCGGTCTAGCTCCTCCTGCAGGGAACTGAAGTTTACAAATCTTTGCAACTTTTTTACTCACAAGACACACCTCCTATATATTGTTGTCTTATGCAGTGGTTTGATTGAAGGAGCTGCTCCTTCTCCCACGCATTCTAAAACACCACAAAATGTGGCGCTCTTGTATTTTAATACGAATGGAAATGAAATGCAAGAAGAAGTGTTTATTTTTTTAAACTTCTTTTCCAAAAGCGATAGTAGGTATTAAAAAACGATACTCTTTATGAAATGTATAACGTTTGTCCCATATATAGCAAAGGTTCAATACCATCATGGCATTGAACCTTTCTTACTTTATTTCACTTGTTTTTTCGCAGTTGGTTTTTTTCTCTTATATTCTAATAAGACACCGCCAAAACTTGGCACATCTACTGTAATGGTATAAGGACGTTTATTGCATTCTTCTTTTATCGTTTTATATTTCTGCAATGTTGTAGTTTCTCCTCCATATATATCCATATCCGTATTCAGAATTTCCTGATAGGTTCCACTTTCAGAAACCCCGAAGGTATGAGCCTTATATACATTAGGTGAAAAATTCAGAAGAACGATATAATTCTTAGTTTCCCCTTTTCGCATATAACTAAAGAGATTTTCATCCGCATTATCCGCATCGATCCATTCAAAAGATTCCCAGTCATATTCTTTTTCATACAGCGTAGCCGATTTACAGTATACTTCACCTAGTTTCGCAAAGTATTTATGGAAAGCGTCGTGCATCGGATATTTTAATAGATCCCAATCGCACTGTTTTTCTTCATCCCATTCACGGAAATGAGCCAATTCATTTCCCATGAAGTTTAGCTTTTTACCAGGATGTGTAAACATATACAAATATAACGTTCTTAATTGCGCAAATTTTTGTTCATAGGTTCCAAAGATTTTATCAACAATTGTCTTCTTGCCATGTACTACTTCATCATGAGAAAATTCCATCAAGAATCTTTCAGAATAGAAATAGGCCATTGAGAAAGTAATATTATTATGATGCCATTTACGGTAAATAGGATCTTTTTCTAAATATTTCAAGGTGTCATTCATCCAGCCTAAATCCCATTTATAGTCAAAGCCCAAACCACCTTCAACCGTCGGATGTGTAACCTTAGGGAAATCACTGGAATCCTCTGCTATCAGCATGATTCCAGGGAATGCTTCATGTAAATTAAAATTCATTCGTTTAATAAAGTGCAATGCTCCTTCGTTTGTTCCTAAGTCTTTATTGCCATGCCAGTGAATGACATTGCTGATTGCATCCATACGAAGACCATCGACATGATATTTATCAATCCAGAAAGCTGCCGCTGACATTAAGAATGAGCGTACTTCTTCTTTCCATAGATTAAAATTAGCGGTTCCCCATTGTGAGTCTGCATCACATGCTTTCTCATATTCATATAGAGGCGTTCCATCAAAATAAGACAAAGAGAAATCATCTCGTACAAAGTGTACTGGCACAAAGTCCATAATGACACCAATTTTTGCTTTATGACATGCGTTAATCAGATACATCAGATCCTCACATGTACCATAACGGCTCGTTGCACTGAAATAACCGCTGCATTGATAACCCCAAGAACCATCGAATGGATATTCATTCAAAGGCATCAATTCAATATGAGTAAAATGATTTTCTTTTACATAAGCGATTAATTCTTTTGCTATGCTGCGATAATTTACCCACTCCACATCTTCTTCCTTTTTCCATGAGCCTATATGCAACTCATAGATATTCATTGGTTTTGCAAAGTTCTTATCTCTTTCTGCGAGCCATTTGCCATCGCTCCATTTTTTATATTCCAGATTTGTCACAATGGATGCTGTGTTCGGACGCAACTCTGAATAAAATGCATATGGATCCATTTTATCGACAACTCTGCCAGTTGCCTGTGTGATACGGTATTTATACATATCTCCTTCTTTAGCACCAGCAATAAATAATGTCCATACTCCTTTATCATCACTGCGACGCATCTTGTGTCCTTTACAGCTCCAATCATCAAAGCTTCCAATGACCTGTATTTCCTGTGCATGCGGCGCAAATGTCGTAAAACGAACACCCTTTTTCCCACGTTCTTCACAGATATGCGCACCAAAAAACTCATATGCATTGATGGCATTTCCTTTATAATAATTATCTAAAATTTTATTTTTCATGAGAACTCCTCCAGTTTCTATATCATATCTTTATTTTACTCTATTTTGCCTGTAAAACCTACAAGAATTTTGTTATTTTAAAGAATTTGTAATGGGTTTCAAGGTTTTTTGCTGTTTTTTTATACAAATCATGAAAATTGTCGTTTAGCCTTTGATAATCAAAGTTTTATGCATCTATGTTGACTTCTAATCCCATATAAGTTATTGTATATATAGAGTTATCCTAAGCTAACAAAAGGAGGCGTTTTTATGATCATCTTAATCCCTTTACTTGTATTATCTTTTGCCTATAGTACCTTTTTCATTAAGAAAAAACTATTGCAGATTGTTAAACTGTGTGCATAAGTCATCTTTCAATAAACTTTGTCTTTCAATTGATCATTTTGGTTACCTTGACAATTAGGCACTGACATCTCGCATAAACTTTGCCTTTTCATGGCAGATAGTAAAATCTTCATACTCCTTTGCTAATTAAAACAGGAAGTCTTTACTATTTTTCAATAGTCTTAAGACTTCCTTATTTTTTCCCGAATCGGGCATTAAAATGTACTTTGCTATGTTCTATTAACCAATCAGTTTCTTCATAGCATCTTGATAAGCTAATGTTTTTTCATGTGCGTCCTGTAAGGAAGTGCCTTTGATACAATAATAGAACTTACATTTTGGTTCTGTACCGCTTGGACGTATTGCTATCCAGCTGCCATCTTCTAAATAGTATTTCAAGACGTCTGATTTCGTAAAGCCACATAATTCACTCTCTACACCATTTTCTAAGATACGACATTCCTTGTAATCCTCAAAACGCGTTACCTTTGTTGCATTGATTTCTTTTACTTCACTCTTACGCAAAGTAGCTAAAATTTCCTGAATGCGTTCAGCTCCAGCCTGTCCTTCTAATTTCAAAGAAGTTTGGCTTTCTTCATAATAGCCCAATTCAGCATACAAATCATATAATACATCCACTAATGTCTTACCTTTTGCTTTATAGTAGCAAGCAGCTTCAGCTAGCATCAAACAAGCCTGTGGAGCATCTTTATCGCGTACGAATGGTTTAATCAAAGAGCCATAACTTTCTTCATAACCAAATACATACTGCTTTTCATTTGTCTTTTCATATTTCGCAACCTTTTCACCAATAAATTTGAAGCCGGTTAATGTCTTTTCTGTTGCAACACCATACTTTGTCGCAATCTTTTCTCCAAGATCACTGGTTACAACGGTATTAAACATGACAGGATTGTTTGGCATTTCCCCTTTTGCTGTCAATTGTGAGAAGATGTACTCAATTAAAACGGCACCACTTTGATTCCCTGTTAATAGTTTATAGTCTCCATTATGTTTAACACCGACACCCATACGGTCTGCATCAGGATCACATACCAAAATAATATCGGCATCTTCACGTTTTGCATATTCTAATGCCATTTCATAAGAACCTGCTTCTTCAGGATTTGGTGTTGGTGTATTCGAGAAATCAGGATCTGGCGTACATTGTTCTTCCACAGCCACAAAATGATATCCCGCACGTGTATATACCTCTTTCACTGGAATATTGGCTGTTCCATGCTCTGGGGTAAAGATAATTTTCACATCATCTTTTGGAATATCCGGATTCAACTGGATACTTAATACATTAGCATAATATTCTTCATCAACATCTTTTCCGATGACCGTAATCAGTTTCTCCTGTTCAGCAGTTGGATTTGCCTCAATTGCCAATTCATCCGCAACCGCATTCACACGATCAATAACTTGTGCAGCAAGTGCCGGTACTAGCTGACAGCCTTTTTCATCATACAATTTATAACCATTATATTCTTTCGGATTATGACTAGCCGTTACCATGATACCGCCGAAACATTGAAAATGTCTGACTGCAAAGCTTAATTCAGGAGTCGGGCGCAAGGATTCAAACACATAAGAACGGATGTTATACGTAGCCAACAATCTTGCAGAATCCATAGCAAATTCTTTTGACATATGACGGTTGTCATAACCAATCGCAATGCCGCGTTTCATAGCTTCTTCGCCATGTGCGCAGATATATTCAGCAAATCCCACATTTGCTTTACGAATCGTATGAATGTTAATACGATTTGTTCCAGGACCCAACAAGCCTCTCATTCCTGCTGTTCCAAACTCTATCGTTGTATAAAAAGCATCATTCATCGTCTCTTCATCCATGTTTTCAAGCACTTCTTTATAAGAAGGATCTAGGTTAGGATGATGTAACCATCTTTCATAAATATCTTTGTACATTTTCTCATTCTTCCTTTCTGTATTGCTGTTTCTATTATAGCATACTTCATTTACATTTTATATCAAACTTTATCGAAATGTAAGCGATTACCACAGATTTCTGTGATGCATTATGTTTCTTTTTTATTACCTTATAAAAGAGTTGAAAAAAAAGATGACCTTTGTCATCTTTTTCATCATAATTTCATTAACCGATGATTTTCTGTGCGCGCAATACTTCTTCGATAGCAGCGATTGCAGAATCTTCATCATCACCATTACAAGTGATTGTGATTTCAGACTGTGTTGGGATTCCCAGTGACATAACACCCATGATGGATTTCATGTTTACTTCACGGCCTTTGAAAGACACGTTAACTTCACATTTGAATTTGCTTGCAGCGTTTACAGCAACAGTAGCTGGACGTGCATGCAAACCAACTGGGTCGATTACAGATACAGTAATTTGTTTCATTTTATATTCCTCCTAAATTAACTTATTTACATACTCTATTTTAAACCATTTTGATACCACTTACAATCTTTTTTTTAACGAAAACAAAGGAAATCGCCATTATTTTAAAAAGCCGATTCGTTTTTCAAGAAATTCGTCACAATTCCACACTTCAATTCCCTGCTTTTTACAGAGCTGTACAAAAACACCATCACCATCTTTTAATTTCCCTTGAAAAGTACCGTCATAAATACGCCCTTTTCCACAGCTTGGGCTTCTTGGCTGTAAGATTACCAAATCTACTTTTTCATCAAGCAACCGCTGTACTTCCTTTTCAGCGCCTCTTATAAAAGCGTCTGTCACATCTTCCTTATCTGTATTCAAGATACGTCCGTTAACGATCTCACAACATGCCCGCGGAACCGGTAAACCACCGGCTATTTCAGGGCATACTGTAAGATGAGGACGATCCTTTAAAAATGCTATAATTTTGGCATTTTCATTGTTACCGCCATTGTATTTACAATTCACGCCCATAAGACATGCACTCACCGCATAGTTCATTCATTTTGCCCCTTTCCCTTTCGATTTGATCACTCATGTAGCATCATTATACCATACTTTCAAAGAACGCAACAATTTCAACAAATCCTCTGAGTAAGTGCTTTGATCGGTTATCCTTTTATAAAAATCATATAGCTTATTATTTTATTTAATAAGCTATCTTTCTCATCAGCCGATATAGAGATTTCCTATATCTTTCACATAGACCAATATCAAATACGTCCCTAGATCCTTCATGTGTCAATCTGCTTGCTATTTGCTTCTATCTTTTATATTGCCTCTTTCTTTTCTTCCTTAACATATTTCACAAAATCTCCATGCGGAATTACCGCTTTTAAACGCTCCGCATTCTTTTCATAATCCAAGGAAAAGCAATAGACTTCCAATTCTAAAAGTGCGCCTTGTGTTGTACGTATTATCTTTCGTGCTTTGTAGTACTCCCCTAACGTATCTTTATGACAGCCCTCCAGCTCATCAATCGCTGATGCAACCTGTTCATCAATCTCATAAATTTCACCAAAGACATCCTGATCACCATCTAGCAATGCCGGATACGCCGCATCTTTTAATGCGTAGAGGCAGCCTTTTACATATCCATATCCAACAAAGTGGCTTTTCCCTTTCAGATAGCGTTCATAGTTATACATTCCCTTACGTAAAGAACCATATACAAATATCTGTTTCATTAACAAATCGTGCCTTCACTTTCTTTAACATCAATTGCTTGCTCAACCATTGCCGTTATCGCCGCTTGAATACCTTTTACAATGACATCCAATGCCATACTTGGCTGATTTGGTTTATCAACAACCTGACTTGGGAGATATGGAATATGAATAAACCCACTTTTTTGTCCTTTTCCACGTTTTTCTAATAAATAGCGAACGCCATAGGTAACATGATTGCACACAAAGGTCCCTGCTGAATTAGATATAGAGGCTGGTATACCTGCAGAGCGTATGCTTTTGACCATCGCCTTAATCGGCAGATTAACAAAATAAGCATCCGGACCATCCGCAAAGATTTTTTCATCGATAGGCTGCTGATGACCATTATCTGCAATGCGATAATCATCAATATTGATACCAATGCGCTCTACCGTGATATCACTTCTGCCTCCTGCCTGACCAATGGATAGCACCATGTCCGGTTCATGGTCTTCAATCGCCTGTTTGATGACGGCAAGAGATGTGTGGGCAATTGTTGGTATTTCTAATTTTATGATCTGTGCATTCGCAATTTCATCATCTAAACGTTTCACTGCCTCGATTGCCGGATTGATACTTTCCTTTCCAAACGGATCAAAACCTGTTACTAATATTTTCATAATCTTATGATACAGCTTTTATGTGCTGTATGTGCTCCTTTCCATACGCTTTATTCTGTGCCAATCAAAGCTTTTTAAACTTTTTTAAAAAGCTAAGGTCAGCATCAAGATGATATGAATGAGAATCAACAACAAAGCCATTGGTGCCTGTGCTTTGATGATGGTCCATTTATCCTTTGTTTCTAATACGGCGGTCGGTACAATGTTAAAATTTGCCGCCATCGGTGTTAATAATGTTCCACAATATCCACACGTCATACCTAAAGCTCCAACAACACTGGCATCACCGCCTTGAGCAATCACAAATGGAATACCTATCCCTACCGTTATAACTGAAAAAGCCGCAAAAGCATTTCCCATGATCATCGTAAAAATGACCATCGCAAGGCAATAGACAACCACACCAAAGAAGATACTGCCTTCTGGTAAGATACCAGCCATCATTGTTGATATGACATCGCCAACACCGGCTTTGGTAAATACCTGCCCCAATGCTCCTAACAACTGTGGCAACAAGGAGGCACTTCCCACCTGCATCAGCAATCTAGCCGTATCATGGCGTGTATCCTGAAAGTTTGGACGACAAATAAACATAGCGGTAAATAAAGCAAGGATGCATCCTGTTCCAACCATTACCGCACCGGGTAACGCTAATTCACCAAGTTTCACTCTTGACAATATCAACGCCACAACCGCTACCAACACCGCCGGTATAAATATCTTATTACCAATTTTTTCACTGTATTGTTGACGTGCTTTTTGATCTACTGGCGCAAATGTACCAACTTGTACTTGATGGGTCATGGTCAAACCGCCCATCACTAATAACAAGATGCCGCACACTTCATAGGGTAACACCTTACCAAACATAAAGATCACCCCAAGGATGCTCCAAAACAATGTCGTCCCCACTTTGGCATGTTCATTTTCCAAAGCCCGATAGGCTGCATTAAAACTGATAAATCCACAAAGGATAAAGATAAATTCCGCTGCATAATCTAAGAATGCCGCCATTTTATTCTTCCCTCCTTCGCAATTTCTTATCCTTTAGCCAAACCTGCACAAAGCTTAAGCACAGGACAATTATGGCCACCGGTATGGAAGCTGCTGCTACAGAACTGATCGTAACTTCTCCATAGCCGGCTTCTGCTAACGCTCCCTGTATCAATAAGACACCACTTGCGGCAGGAAACAGATTTTGCGCAAAAAAGTTCCCATAGTTTTCAATGGAGGCTGTCATTCCTTTTAATGTATCTCTTTGCTTTTCATTTAAGGGTTCCCCCTTAGCCTTCTCTGCTGCCGCCTCTGACATCGGCAAAATCAAAGGACGTACAAATTCTACATGTCCGCCGATTCGTATATTTGCGGCACTGGCAATACTGCGTATGATCATATACAAAGCCAATACCTTGGCGGCAGATGCATTTTTAATCTTCCCTATCAAATAAGCAGAGCGTTCCTTAAGTCCATATCGCTCGATAATCGCAATAACAGGAAAAATCACCAAAAAAATCGACATCAAGCGATTATTCACAAAGGATTCTCCCATAATGCGTAATATTTCCATAAAGCTTAATCCGGATACCAAGCCAGTTACAAAACCGGCAATCAACACGGTCGCTAAAACATCAAATTTCATGACAAAGCCAGCGACGATGATAACGATACCGATAAGTTTTATATAATCCATTCTTTTGACTCCTTTCTAGAACGGTTTAAATTTTATCAAGGAATCAATCTCTATGCAAACAGGATTACCTTAAAATCTTATCATTTTATCCTTTTTTATAAAATACGATCTGCTGATTTCCAGTTCGTTCCTTATCTAGCTGATAACCATCTTCTTGAAACTGATAAACTTCTGCCAAAGTTTCTACTTGTCGCTGTGCCAAAAAGTGAACCATGCGTCCTCTTGCCATCTTGGCCTGTGTTGCCTCAACTTTACGTTTTCCCTTTTTTTCTACTTGGAAAATAACATCAATCCATTGTTCTTTTGGAATATAGGGACGTATTGCTTTCTCATATTCTTTACTTGAAAGATTCAAAAGATACTTCTCTTTATGCGTATGAACTTCCTTTAGCAATACTTTAGCCAAAGTATCTTGCCAATATGCATATAGATCGTTATAATCTTGTACCTTTAATTTACATTGCATTTCTAAGCGATAAGGTTGAATACTGTCAAAGGGTCTGACAATGCCATAAAAAGCGCTGAGGATACGCAGATGTTCCTGAAGATAGGAAAGCTCGCTCATCGCTAAATCTTCCATTTGCATATATTTAAATTGTAAGCCATCATAAGCTTCTATTGCACAATAGCCATTCTCATGAAAAGACAATTGATCAAAGCGTTGTTTTGTCTGTATAGCCAATGCTTCTTTCACATGCATGAAATGCATAATATCTTCTACTGTTAACATCTTTATATTCGCTAAAAGCAACTCTGCTTTTTCCCACAGCTGTGGCATGGCAGATGGTTTGTAATGGGTCGTTGTTTTCATTGTTTTTGTCGGTGAAATGATATAAAGCATAAAATCCCTCACTTTCTGTATGTATTATAACAGATATCCTCCATTTTGACAGAATGCTGATGGCATAAAAAAAGGGGGTATCCAAAATCTTTAGGGGTCTGAAATTTCTTGTTTGTTTTTTCATTCCCCTAAAGTTGCCCCGTAATTTTCTGGTGAAACTTCCTAAAAGTTTGGTTGCATTAAGAAAGTAGGCGATAGTCATTAAACTACCGCCCCTTATCAAACCGTACGTGCCCTACTAAGGCATACGGCTTACCAATATGCTTATTTATGTTATCCACTATATCGTAGATTCACTCCTGAATTTACGATTTTCTTTATTCTCTCCTGTGTATAGTATTTGATTCCCTGTTCTTTTAATTTATTGATATATTTTTCTTTTCTGACTTTGTTCTTTTCCTGTTGTTTGTTCACATACACATCTATTGTATAGCTTGGATACATATCCTTGTAATAATGCCATGCCGCGGGTATCAATCCTATCTTACAGAAGAATTCGATATTCCAGACTCCTATTTTCGCAAATCCTTTGCGTATGTTTGGATGTTTATGTATCATGCATACTCTTAATCTTTGCCTAATATATGCATCCAATTTATGAAGATTTCCAATACAACCTTTCACATAACAGTGACTTTCCTGTCCTGCCTGTTCATTCAGTTTTATGGCTTTCTGCACTGTCTTATAATAGTTTACTTTACCAACGATTACATAATTCACTCTTTTGACCCATTCTTCTTTACTTAGCGTCAATGTTTTCTTTGTCTTTTCTTTGATTTTCATTTTAAAATCTTTCAATGACTTTTCCGTTGGTGTTACTAAAAAGTATGGTTTCCCATCTTTCTTTCTATTTCTCCAATGTTGAAAATCAAATCCTACGAAAGTAAAATCGTCATCATGAAAATCTACTATCTTTGTCTTGTTCATGGCTATTTCCAAGCCTAATTCTTGGATTACTTTTTGCGCCAGTTCTCCTGCCTCTATGATTTTCTCTTCACTTTCCGCAAACAGTAGAAAATCATCGGCATATCTTACAAAGTAGATTCCTGCTTTCGCCAGTTCCCAGTCCAGTTCATTCAAATAGATGTTTGCCAGTAATGGAGAGATTACTCCTCCCTGTGGTGTGCCACTATTTGTTTCAAGATATTTTCCTTCTTCCATATATCCTGCCTTCAGCCATTTCCATATGAGGTTCAGCACTGTACCATCTGCGATATATTTATTCAATACGCGCATTAACTGTTTATGTGGGATATTATCAAAGAATCCTTTTATATCACAGTCATAGATATAATTTCTTCCTTTTTCTATATTCCACAGTATCAACTGCATTACTTTCTCCATACCATAATTGGGTCTGTATCCACAGGAACATTTATGAAAGATTCCATTCTCAAACTTTGGACTTAGTATATTCACTAGGGTCTGTTGTATGATTCTATCTTCTATCACAGGTATTCCAAGTGGTCTTTTACCTCCACTCTTCTTAGGTATATACACTCTTCTTACAGGTGCTGGTGTATACGTTTTTGTTTTAAGTTTTTCTAGGATTTCAAGGATTCTTTCTTCCGACTTTTTATCGAATTCCGCAATGGTCTCCCCATCTATCCCTCCGCTTCCTTTATTAGTCTTTACCTGTTTCCATGCCTCCCTCAGTTTCCTGTCTCTCAGCATTTGACCATATAAAGAATGCCACTTAAATTTTAGTGGTTCGTTCATAAAACTCTTTTCCTCCTTCCCCACACATCTGGTTCGTCTATACCTCAGTATCGTGACCATTGCCATTGTGTGAAATTTAGTTAAGTCGCATAAGGTCAAGCCTCTTCACATTCAGTCAAGCTTTGGTTTCTTGACCTACTCCGCTACTACAAGCTTGTCTGACTACTCCATACGTCTTATGAATTTCGCATTACGCTTATATCATAAGACCCTTTGCGAGTATGGAGTCCTCACAGGGTTATCGCTATATCCTTACTGACATGCCAACTATCATCACGTTAATACTCCTATCTTCTCATCCAATTCATTGAAGAAGATTAGTACATAGACTTCCCATTTTTTCGCATGGTCGCCAAGTATTCCCGCCGCCTATATAGTTCACTTTACATTTCGGCCTGCCAATCCGTCTGTGGGCCTCTCGGTTACCCATAACTCCTTCATACAATTTCTCACGAAACCGCATTAGTTTAGACTTTCTGTCTTGCATTGGAACTCAACAGAGTAGGACTTTCACCTACGTAACACCTATCTTTTTAGGATTCATTTATTTCGTTTATACTCCGTATCGTAAATACAATCCCTAATAAGAAAGAATTTCAACCATGCCTGTACATGGTTGAAATATAGCGACTGCCTGTCGCACAAAAAGAACAGCAGATTTTCTCATGCTGTTCAATTAGCATTATTTTACAACAATCTTACAGGAAACTTTTTTGCCATTTACACTACGTGCATAAATATAGGCAGTTCCTTTTTTCTTAGCTGTAACCTTTCCTTTTGCACTGACGGTCACAACATTCTTATTAGATGTTGACCAGGTAACTGTTTGAATGGTTCCTTTCGGTGCCAGTGTCGCTTTTAAGGTGAAAGAAGATCCTTTTTTCAATGTTTTGTTCTTATAATTTAAAGTCACCTTTGAAGGAGCATTTACAACCTTTACAATACATTGTGCTTTTTTCCCATTCAATGATTTCGCTGTAATGGTTACACTTCCTGTGGCTTTTGCGCTGACTTTACCATATTTATCCACCGTTTCAATTTTTTTATTACTACTCGACCAAGTAACATTCTGAGATGCTTTTGAAGGTAAGACGCTGGCTTTTAAGGAAGATTTCTGTCCTTTATACATCGTCTTTTTCGTTGTACTTAATTGTACCTTGGCTGCAGCAGGACGTTTTAAAATTCCGTAAATTATTTTACGAAGCAAGGTGTGTTATTGTTTATGGAAAATGGACGTGATTTTCAAATACCTTCCTTTTTATATGAACCAACCACATTAGCAGAACGCCTTTATGTCCTGCGTAAGATCTTAAAACAAAATCAAGAAGATAATAGAGCTGACTTCCTATTAAAAGAAGAATACTTTTCTTTTGAAAGCATCCTTTCTATCAGCTGTTATTCTCCAACGAATATTATTTTCTATTACGGAGAAGATATGGATAAAAGTACCTTCTTCTTTAAGGAGAATAGTTTAAATCATTGTATTTATGACTTTTTAGCGAATTTATGGGACACAGAAATGGTTTATTCTGTGGAAGAAACGAATGCTTTTTATGAAGAAGTCATACAGCACTATGAAACGCTTCTTGAAAGCTCAAACACCGATCATAAAACAAGGCGATAAGAATGTATGACTTCCTACCGCCTTGTTTATTTTTTATGATGCTTGTTTTGGCAAAGGTTGCTTTGACTTTTCTCCTTCATCACTTTGTCTTTTCAAACTGCTTCGCCGATGCATTTCTTCACGCAATAAAGCATAGATGATGGAGAAAATCGGCAAGCCCAATAACATACCGGCAAAACCAAAGAAACCTCCGCCTACCGTGATTGCAAATAACACCCATAAGCCAGATAAGCCTACTGTATTCCCCACAACACGTGGATAGATGAGATTAGACTCAAATTGCTGTAGACAAATACCGAACAAAATAAAGAAGATTCCTTGCAGCGGATCAACAAAAGCAACAAGCAAGGCACTTAAACCTACACCGAAGATTGCTCCAAAGATAGGGATAATATTTGTACAGCCAATGATTACGCTAAGAATCGGCGCATATGGGAATTGTAAAATCAGACATCCGATATAACAAAGGATACCGATGATGATTGCTTCTACTAATTGCCCGGTAACAAAATTAGCAAAGGTTACATTGGTTAAATGTGCAACCTTTAGTAAATACTCGTTTACCCGCTTTGATGTAAAGGCATATAAGAATTCTTTTGCTTGGGTTATTAAGCGGTTTTTGGAAATTGTCAGATAGACCGCAATCACCAAAGCCATAAAGATATTCGCAATGCTGCTCGCAAAGCCACTTGCCATATCAATAAGATGAGGTAACCCATTCTTTACGATATTAACCGCCATTTTTTGAATATCCATCGCATAGGTTTCAATTTGTTTTAAAACTTCCTCCGGTATCTGTTTATTCTCAATCGCCGTTTGAATATTCTTTTGCACTTCTTCTAAATACCCCGGCAATGCATTTGCCAGTGTGGTAACACTGTGAATTACTTGCGGCATGACAATCCAAAAGATAAAGGTGATCACACCTATAATAATGATCAATGATAACAAGGCTGCCACTGCACGTTTACCTTTACCCAAGGATGCAGGCAGTTTCTTCATAAAGTACTTCATTGGCAGATTAAAGACAAATGCCATCATAATACCATAAATAAATGGCTTTAATAAATTTATGATCATCTGTAAAGTACCCATGACCTGATCAATATGTAAAATGACCCAAACCAAGGCAATGGTATAGGTGATGATGAATATAATGTGTTTCATCGTCAAACGATTTAACTTCTTATCCTTATCTTTTAACATTGCCCCATCTCCTTCTTCTTTGCAAGTGATTATGAATTACGTAATTCAATCAAAATATCACGTAATTCCGCAGCTCGCTCGAAATCGAGCACTTTTGCCGCTTCTTTCATTTCCTTTTCCAAATTTACTAAGAGTTTTTCTTTATCCTTCTTTGTTACTTTGGCTTTTTTGCTCATATATTTCGCCGTCATTTCCTGTGTTTCTTTACTGCGAACAACCTCATGAATCGGCTTGATGATTGTTTTTGGTGTGATTCCATGTTCCTTATTATAAGCAATCTGGATTTCACGTCTTCTGGCTGTTTCATCCAAAGCTTTCTGCATACTGCCGGTAATCGTATCGGCATACATGATAACTTCACCATGCGCATTACGGGCAGCACGTCCAATGATCTGAATCAAAGAGCGTTCGCTACGCAAGAAGCCTTCCTTATCCGCATCTAATATCGCTATTAAGGAAACTTCCGGAATATCCAGACCTTCTCTTAGCAAGTTGATACCAATCAATACATCATATTTCCCACGACGCAAATCACGGATGATTTCCGTTCGCTCAATTGTTTTTACTTCATGATGCAGCCAGGCAACCTTAAAGTCCATCCCTTTCAAGTAGCTGGATAAATCTTCTGCCATTCGCACGGTTAATGTGGTTATCAAGGTACGCTCATTACGAGCGATCCGTGTTTTTATCTCATCCACCAGATCGTCAATTTGTCCTTGTGTTGGACGAACTTCAACCTTAGGATCTAACAATCCTGTAGGACGTATGATTTGTTCAATGACTTCACCATGCGTCTTCTCCATTTCATAATCTCCCGGTGTTGCGGAAACAAAGACTGCCTGATGGTACATTTTTTCAAATTCTTCAAAACGCAGCGGTCGATTATCCAATGCACTTGGCAAACGGAATCCATAATTCACCAAAGTTTCTTTTCTTGCCCGATCGCCATTATACATCCCACGAATCTGTGGCAAAGATACATGACTTTCATCTACGACCAATAAAAAATCATCCGGGAAGTAATCAAATAAGGTATAAGGACGTTCCCCTGGTTTTCGTCCATCGATATGACGAGAATAGTTTTCTATACCGGGGCATACGCCAAATTCACGCAATGCCTCCATATCATAACGAGTACGTTGTTCCAAGCGCTGTTTCTCTAGCAGCTTTCCTTCATTATCAAGTTCTTTTAAGCGTTCTTCTAATTCCGCACCGATCGTATCTGCGGCACGATTGATAATTTCTTGCTTTGTCGCATAGCCACTTGCCGGATACACAACATATACCGTATAAGCGTTTTGTACCTTACCAGTCAAAGGATCTACTTCACAAATACGTTCAATTTCATCATCAAACATCTCAATACGCAAGATATAAGAATCGGTATGTCCAAGTGCCACCTCAATCACATCACCACGTACACGGAAGGTACCACGTATTAAATCCATATCATTGCGCTGATACTGACGTGCTACTAATTTCCCCATTAATTCCTTACGATCTATGATATCCCCTACGCGAATACTGAAAAACATATCCCGATATTGCTCTGGGTTACTGGCACCATAGATACAGGCTACAGACGCAATAATAATCGTATCTCTTCGTTCCAGTATCGAATTGACGGCTGCCATTCGGAGCATATCTAATTCCATATTGGTTGTGGCATTCTTATCAATATAGGTATCAGAACTTGGTATATAGGCTTCAGGCTGATAATAATCAAAGTTAGATACGAAATATTCCACACGATTATTAGGAAAGAATTCTTTAAATTCTGAATATAGCTGTCCAGCCAACGTCTTATTATGCGCAAACACTAGCGTAGGTTTATTGACCTGTGCAATGACATTCGATATCGTAAAGGTCTTACCCGTTCCGGTTGCCCCTAACAAAACCTGCTGTTTCTTTCCTTCCTTTATGCCTTCTACAAGCTCTTTGATTGCCTTAGGTTGATCTCCTTGAGGCTGATATTCTGATACTAAATCAAATAGCTTTTCCTCATTTTTCATTTGCTATTTCCATCGCTTTCTTTAATTGTAAATCATATTTATATGGATCACTCCGCCATTTTCTAAGGCAGTCTGATACCAGTGATCTACAGACTTCTTCGCGAATCTTTCCATCCGCTTTCAATTCATGATCTTTTTGATACTGTGTTAATGCTTTTGCAGAGGTATAAGAGAAATAGGCATCCGTACGATCAACTGCGTATCCTAAAAACTTTAAGTAGATCTGTACAGGAGATGCCGCTTCATTTACGGTATCAAAAGCAAATTCTTCTTTATCTAATTGCGGCATGCCCGTTACATATGCCGCTTCCTGTGCTACTTTGATATCCGGAGTAATTCCAACTTTATTAAGCTTATTACCTTTTGGTGTTATCCATTCACCGGTTGTGTATTTTAGCATACTGCCATCCTTAAATGGTAATGGAATCTGTACCGTACCCTTACCATATGTTTTTTCACCGATAACGATTGCTTGCGCCTGTTCTTTTAAAGCCGCTGTTAAAGCCTCTGATGCACTTGCCGTTCCACCATTGACCAGTATCAATAATTTATCAAAGGTATAATGCTCATAACCATTCAATGTCTTATATTCCGTGATATTTCCATCATGATCATCTTCCTTAAAAATAACCTGATCATCCTGCATTAAATAGCTGGCAATCTGTAGTGCCGCTTTTAAATAGCCTCCACTGTTATCACGTAAATCAATAATCAAATGCTTAACTTTTGCTTTATTGATATCCTCTAAATGGCGACCAAATTCATCACCACTTGTTTCCGCAAAAGTCGTTAGTTCAATTTTTGCTGTATCTCCCTTGATTTCACTGAACACAGTTCCATTTACTTTTTTACGGGTAATCGTTTTTTCTATATGTTTTCCACTGCGAATGATTTCCAGCTTCACTTTTGTGCCACTTTCCCCTTTAACTTTTTTAGCCACTTCTTCTGTTGAAGTGTTTTTTAATACTTTGCCATCTACTGCATAAATCTGGTCACCTGCATGAAGTCCTGCTTTTTCTGCCGGTGAATCCTTAATAATATCAGAGATGATAAACGTATTATCATCTAAGGCATACATTGTAACACCAATGCCGACAACACTGCCTTCCATAGAGCTTGTAAAGCTTTCACTTTGCTCATTATTCAGATACATCGTATGCTGATCACCGCCGGCATCGACCATACCCTTGATAGCTCCATTGATCAGTTGCTCATTGAAGTCTTCTTTATCTTTCCCAAAATAAAATTTATTTTTCATGATGGTATATACTTCACTCAATTTAGCAAAAGTTTTATCATTGGTGACATCTGAACGGCTTAAAAATCGGTTAAGACCATATCCAGAAAAGAAGAAAATAACACATAGAGCAATTATGCCAATGCGTCTTTTCCTTTGTTTCTTCTCTGCTTCTATCTCATCCGGCCATTTATGGCGCACTAATTTATAACGAACTACTTTTTTTTCAGACATCATCATCACCTCATCAGCATAACTGAAAATTATTACGTGTATTATCATACCATATTTCAGCGTTCATGATAAGTCATTCCCTTCGTAATCATCTGAATGATCAAAAAGGTAATGACAAACGTAGTAAATATGAATAAATATCCACCGATTTATGATTTATACCCAGAATTCTTATCACTATTTGAAGGATTTTTT
Source organism: Longicatena sp. (assembly GCF_982403165.1). Classification (NCBI taxonomy): domain Bacteria; kingdom Bacillati; phylum Bacillota; class Erysipelotrichia; order Erysipelotrichales; family Erysipelotrichaceae; genus Longicatena; species Longicatena sp. The sequence continues at coordinate 20,250 of NZ_CEVYEL010000017.1, read as the reverse complement.
TCATACAAAAAGAGCCCTCTGTTTTAGAAGGCTCAACATATGCACATCTTTTTTATAAACTCTTATTGACCGCAACTTCTTTAATGATTTCCACACAACCATCAATACCAAAGGTACTGGAGTTTAATGAAATATCATAATTTTCTGCACGACCCCATTTACGATCGGTATAATACTCATAATAATTCGCACGACGCTTATCAATTTTATGAATAGAATTTTCAATATCGCGTTCATCTACTTCATAAGAATGAATAGCGCGTTCTTTTTTCTCTTTCATATTACCATGAATAAATACATTTAATACCGTATCATAATCTTTTAAAACATAATCTGCACAGCGTCCGACAATAACACATGCGCCTTCCTTTGCCACCTGCTCAATAACCTGTGATTGTACCAGAAACAGACGATCATTCAAGGAAAGTTCAGTAATTGTTGATAACGGTCCTCCTAAGGAATAACCAAGAGCACCTAATAAACGGAAACCTTTGCTTGTACGAGAATCTTCTTCCTCAAACAATTCCTTATCTAATCCGCTTTCCTTTGCAGCAATTTCGATAAGTTCTTTGTCATAGAAAGGTACATTCAGCTGTTCAGCCAGCTTTTTGCCGATTTCTCTACCGCCGCTTCCAAATTCTCTACTGATTGTAATAATGGTCTTTTTCATAAAATCGACCTCCTCACCTTGTAATTTCATTATACTATCATCTGCTTACAACATCAATGTTTCCGTTTTCATTTTTGTAAATAGCATTGCATCAAGTTTTTTATCACTGCCTTTCTTAAGGTATTCCCGGATAGTATCTATCCTATACAAAAAGAAGCAAACGGCTAGTTACAAAGGTTGTTATTTGTTCATATTATAGCGATTAATTCAGATAGAAAAAACATTTATATTGATATTTTCCTTGTATTTGTTCAATTTATGTATTATCATAACGATATTGAACATATAATTATCTTATATGATTCATCAAAAGGAGATGCTAAAAATGAAGCCTACTGTCTTATTAACACCGGGTCCTTTAACAACCAGCGCTGCTGTAAAGCAAGCAATGTTACAAGATCTTGGCACTAGAGATGATGAATATCGTATGATAATCCAATCTTTGCGTGAACAACTATGCAAATTGGGACAAGTGCATCCAGCGCAATACGCTTTGATTTTCATGCAAGGTTCTGGAACCTTTGGAGTAGAAAGTGTCTTAACAAGCACGATTCGTCAAGATGAGCATGTTCTGATTTTAGCGAATGGAGCTTATGGAAACCGCATGGCACAAATATGTGAAACTGCTCATATCCCATTTACATTAAAAAATTATCCTATGGATAAAGCTTTACCACTCGATGAAGTAAAAGAGCAGATAGCCGATCCTCGCTATACCCATGTTGCCTATGTGCATTGTGAAACAACGGCAGGTGTGATGAATGATCTTTACCGTATTCAAGAATGTATCCGCAGCTATCACAAAATCAGCATTGTCGATGCCATGAGCAGTTTTGGTTCTGCACCGATTGCTATTGCAGATGCAGGGATTGATTATCTGATAACCAGTGCGAATAAATGTCTGCATGGTGTACCGGGAGTAGCTATCATCTTTGCCAGAAAAGCACATTTGGATACATGTCAGCATTGTGCTGTTAGCCTGTCCTTGGATTTGTACGAACAATATCGCTCTATGGAAGAAACCCAAGGCGCATTTCGCTTTACCTCACCAACGCATGTCATGTTAGCTTTGCAAGAAGCCTTAACAACACTGATAACAAACGGAGGCATTCCAGCACGTCATGAACGCTATATGCATGTCCAAAAAGAATTGCATGACAGTATGACGAAGTATGGTTTCCATACCTTAGTAGAGCCTGACGTGCAATCTTGTGTCATAACGACATATTTGTGTCCGAAAGGTTTTGATTTTACGCATTTCTACAACTTTTTTAAAGCCCATGGTTTCTTGTTATATGCTGGGAAATTACCTGGTATAGATGCATTTAGGATTGGTAATATAGGGGAAATCAGCGATGCAGATATTCTTCACTTTAAAAAAGTCTTACGCATGTATATGGAGGAAAACAGATGAAAGCAGAAACTTTGATAAATGCTTTAGAAGCAATTGCTATCCACGATTATATTGGTGTTCCAGATTCCACATTAAAAAGCTTTTGTGATTATTTATACTTGCACAAGAGCCCTGCACAGCATCATGTGCCTGTAAATGAAGGTGCAGCACTGGCTATGGCAGCCGGCATCTATTTGGCAAGCGGTCAGATATCTTGTGTTTATATGCAAAACAGTGGCTTAGGTAATGCTGTAAATCCTATCACCAGTCTGCTGCATGAAAAGGTATATGCGATTCCAATGTTATTCATCATCGGCTATCGCGGTCAGCCAGGATATACAGATGAACCACAACATAAATTTCAGGGAGCGATCACCTTACCTATGCTAGAGCTGTTAGAAATTCCCTATGCCGTGTTGAAAAAAGACGATGATGCCTTCTCCCTTTCACAGATACTAAAAAAAGCACAGACATGTTTTCAAGCGAAGAAGCAATTTGCCATCGTTGTGGAAAAAGGTGCTCTTGAAAGCGAAGAAACCTTACACTTTCAAAATGGCTTCCATATACGAAGAGAAGAAGCCATTCAACACGTTATTTCTTCACTGCAATCAGAAGATGTCATCATCAGTACGACCGGCAAGATTTCCCGAGAGGTTTATGAACAGAGCAATGCTATATTAGGTCATCATAAACAAGCGTTCTTAACCGTAGGCTCTATGGGACATGCCTCTATGATTGCACAAGGTATAGCCTTAAAGTGTCCGCATAAGCGTGTCTTTTGTTTTGATGGCGATGGAGCTGCGCTGATGCACATGGGCTCTATGAACTATATTGCCCAACAGCCTTGTAAGAACCTTATCCATATCGTTTTTAATAATCTTGCTCATGAATCCGTTGGTGGCATGCCGACACAATGTGCTAAGACGCCCCTTTATGAAATCGCAAAGGCCATGGGCTATAAACATGTTCTCTATATTACTGATTTACAAGAATTGGATAGCACTTTACAAAGAAACTATCAAGGACCGGTATTTATCGAAATCGGTGTTGCAGTAGGTTCTCGTGCTGACTTAGGAAGACCGAAAGAAACTGCTGTAGAAAATAAAGAACAATTTATGAGCGTTTTGAAAGGAGAATACTAACATGAAAAGTGTTTATGCATGTTTTAGTACCGATGTCATTCACGAAGGACATCTTCATATTATTCAAGAAGCACAGGCCTATGGAGAACTCACGATAGGGGTATTAACAGATGAGGCGTTGATAAAGTTTGATCGTTTCCCGACAATTACCTTTGATGAGCGGTTTCAAATGATGCAAAAGTTGGATGGCGTTGCACATGTTGTTGCGCAATCCACGGTTTCATATACCGAAAACTTACAAAAGTTAAAACCAGATTATGTCATTCATGGTGATAATTGGAAGACGAACGAACAAAAAATCATACGTGATAACGTGCTTAAGGTTCTATCAACATGGGGAGGACAACTCATTGAGGTTCCTTATACACGCACGGAAAAGGTACAGCATATCGATAAAGTGATGCATGATAAGTTAGCTATGCCTGAATTTCGAAGGAAACGATTGCGTCAGCTTTTACAGCTGCGTCCAATCGTAAAAGCACTGGAAGTCCACAGTGGCATTACAGCTTTAATTGCCGAAAAAACAATTGTGCAAAACAAAGAAGAACTTGATCAGTTTGATGCCATGTGGATCAGCAGTCTGTGTGATTCTACCGCAAAAGGAAAACCTGATATCGAACTGGTGGATATGTCCAGCCGCATACGTACCATTGATGATGTGATGGATGTATCTACCAAACCCATCATATTAGATGGCGATACTGGTGGTTTGATTGAACATTTTGTATACAACGTACGAACCTTGGAACGTCTTGGCGTTTCGGCAATTATTATTGAAGATAAAACAGGATTAAAGAAAAACTCTTTATTTGGTAATGATGTAGAACAGACACAGGACAGCATTGCCCATTTTTGTGAAAAGATCAAAGCCGGGAAACAGGCACAGCTAAGCGAGGACTTTATGATCATCGCTCGTATCGAAAGTTTGATTCTTGAAAAAGGCATAGCGGATGCATTACAACGTGCTTATGCGTATGTCGCGGCTGGGGCAGATGGCATTATGATTCATTCAAGGCAAAAAACACCGGATGAAATTTTTGCCTTTTGTGATGCCTTTCGCCAAAAAGATAAGAACACCCCGATTGTGGTAGTGCCTACTTCCTATCATAGTGTATTGGAAGAACAGCTGGCAGCGCATGGTATCAACATCGTTATCTATGCCAATCAGTTAACGCGCAGTGCTTTCCCAGCCATGCAAGAAACAGCAGCCAGCATCTTAAAACATCATCGCGCGAAGGAAGCAGATGCACAACTCATGTCGATTAAAGACATCATCACGCTAATTGATGAAATGTAGCCTCTCTGATTCATATATGAATTACCGGTAGTTGACAATGGTCTGAATCCCTGTCTGCTACTGGTTTTTCTTTTCCTATTGGCATTTCCTATACCCCATTACAAGGAATATGCTAAAATGAACATAGAAGATGAGGTGATTTTATGCGTATTCTTTTAGCCGAAGATGAAAAAGAACTAAATCGTATCGTATGTGAACGATTACGGGAAGAACAATACAGTGTTGATGCTTGCCTAAATGGTGAAGAAGCCTTAGCATTTTTACAAGTCATGGAATATGATGTTGTCATACTGGATATCATGATGCCTATCGTAGATGGTTTAGAGGTTTTACAAACCTTGCGAGCTAATGGCAAGCAAGTGCCGGTTTTGATGTTGACAGCAAAAGACAGCATTCAGGATAGAGTTAAAGGATTGGATGCCGGAGCAGATGATTACCTTGTAAAGCCATTTGCCTTTGATGAACTTTTGGCACGAATCCGTGTTTTATTACGCAAACCATCCAATCAGCACACCGGTTTTTATCAGGTAGATGATTTAGTCTTATATCCAAATACTCATAAAGTGTTACGTGCTGATAAGGAAATTCATCTCTCCGCAAAGGAATTCTCATTATTACGTTATATGATGCAAAATACCGGTATTGTCTTAAGCCGAGAAAAACTGGAACAGCATATCTGGAATTATGATTACAGCGGAGAATCGAATGTCATTGATGTTTATATCCGTTATCTGCGTAAGAAAATCGATGAAGGGCATGCGCATAAGCTGCTGCATACGATTCGCGGTGTTGGCTATGTTTTGAAGGTGGACGTATGAAACGATTATCTATTAAAGCCAAACTGACAGTATTGTACAGCTCATTGATGATGCTTTTGATCATCTTTATCATAGGACTATTCTTCACATACAGCTCCCAAGAGATTCTTTCCCATACCAAAGCAACTTTAGAAGAACATGTATCATCCAGTTTTGATAACATCGACTATAAGCATGACAGCTATCATTTTGATAATGATATATTAGAATTAGAGGATGGTGTCTATCTTTCTGTATATGATGCAAAAACGCAGGAATTGGTGTATGGGCGAGTTCCTTATGGCTTTGCGTATGATCTTCCTTTTGCGGATGGACAGGTGCGCAAGATTAAAAGCAATCAGACTAAGTTTTATGTGTTAGATATGCAGTATCAGGTAAAAAAGAGTGCCCCTTCTTTGTTGGTGCGCGGTATCATATCCATCAGTGATGCACAGGAAAACGTTTATGCTACCCTGCGTTTGAGCTTACTGTTACTGCCATTGTTTGTACTCGTCAGCTCAATTGCCGGTTATTTTCTTGCGAAAAAAGCATTGTCACCGGTTGCGACCATTACCCAAAGAGTCCAGACCATTTTAAAAGGACAAAATCTGACGAAACGCGTGGCTTTAGGAAAAGGAAAAGATGAAATCTATGAGATGGCTGAAACCTTTGATAAACTGTTAGCGCAGATGGAAGACAGTTTACAACGAGAACAGCAATTTACCAGTGATGTTTCACATGAATTAAGAACACCATTAACAACTATCCTAATGCAATGTGAACAGCTGTTACATGAGAAACAGAAGGATGAAGCATCCGCCAAAGAGTTAAAAGTCATCCAACAAAAAGCCATTGCCATGCGTAATATCATCTCCCAGTTGTTATTGTTGTCGAGAGCCGATATGGGTAATGCCCAGCTGACGATGGAACCACTGAACTTTAGTGAATTAAGTGCTTATGCCATTGAAGAAATACAGCTACAGGCAGAAAAGAAACAGATACAGGTAACAAGTGACATACAGAACAACATCATGGTCTATGGTGATCAGACATTGTTAATTCGTTTCTGGATGAACGTGTTACATAATGCAATTCAATATGGTAAGGAGCAAGGACATCTTTTCCTACAGGTAAAACTTATGGAAGATCATGTGCAGATTGTTGTGGATGATGATGGAATCGGCATAACAGAAGAACAGCTACCTTATATATGGAATCGGTTCTATCGCTGTGACAGTGCCAGAAACAACAGCACTAGCAGTGGTTTAGGATTATCTATGGTAAAATGGATTATTGAAGCGCATGGTGGTTTATGTGATGTGAAGAGCTGCTATGGAAAAGGTACAACCTTCACTTTCACTTTACCCGTTTTAAAAAAAGATGAAAAGCTTTAATCTTCCTTTAATCTTTCCATGGTACTGTGTATGTGTAAAGAAGGAGTCGCATAGGAGGAAACGATTATGAAAAAACAATTATATCTGACAACTCTTCTCAGTGCCGTTATCTTAGCTGGCTGTGGCAGTTCCGTAACTCCATCCTCAGCCGCAAGTGACATTGGGGAAGCAAAGGCAAAAGCGATTGCGCTGGAACATGCAAAGGTAAAAGAGGCAGAGCTTACCAAAATTCATGTGGAAAAAGAAACAAAGAAGGGCAAAGCGGTATATGATATTGAATTTGAAACAAAAACAAAGGAATATGATTATACGGTAACGCAAGAAAAAGGAGAAATCCTATCTTCATCCATTTCCAACAACATGAAAGATGACGATAAGAAAAAGACGACGGAAGATGATAAAACAGCAGACAAGAATACACAAAACAATGTTCAAACAAAGGCAACCGAGTCTACTGATAACCATGCATCCTCACAGCCAAATACATCGGATTCCACAAAAGAAATCAGTGCGGAAAAAGCGAAAGCGATTGCTTTAGCGCATGCCAAGGTCACTGAAAACAACACGCAATTGTTGAAAGTAAAAAAAGAACGTGAAGATGGCATTAAGGTGTATTCCGTTGAATTCTACGTTGGTAATACCGAATATGACTATGACATTGCCCGCAGTAACGGAAAGATTATCCAGTATGATATTGATGTGGAAGAACAGAAACACCACACACCATCTACTTCTATTATCTCATTAGCAAAAGCTCGCTCTATCGCATTGCAGAAAGTGCCTGGCGCAACCAGTAAAAACATTCACTTATCCTTAGATGATGAAGATGACAAACAGGTATATGAAGGAGAAATAAAGTATAAACAAATGGAATATGATTTTGAAATTGATGCGAAAACCGGAACTTTCTTAAAATGGACCAGTGAAAGAGATGATGATTAAACTCATATAACATAAAAAAGCTGCCTAAGACGGTTCAATAAAACAGTATGATTAAAATTATTTTCAGGAAACGGCGTAACTTACAGGTTATGCCGTTTTTTCGTTTTGCACTCGTTAGTAAAGAGGTGGGAAGTCTTCCCACAGTTATTCCTGCTTATGCTCATCATTATCAAAAAGCATTTAGAATCTGTTGTCAGATAGTTCTCAATTTTAAATACGGTGGTAATTGTAAAATGCCAAAATAGATAAAGAAAATTTGCACCAAAATTTTTATTCATCTACACTATATATAAGTTTACAAAAGAGCGCATCAAAAGCGAGGAATAATAAGTAATGAGAAGCTATGATTATATAGAAGGAGGCACACAAAATGGAATGGTTGAGAAAGCTAAGCGCAGCCATAGATTATATAGAAAACCATTTAGACGGTGATATATCCTATGACGAAGCTGCAAAAATCGCCTGTTGTTCAACCTTTTACTTTCAACGGGTTTTCTCTTATGTGGCAGGTGTTTCACTGTCTGAATATATCCGGCGCAGAAAAATGACACAGGCAGCGTTTGATTTACAACGGACAGGTGCGAAAGTAATTGATATTGCCTTAAAATATGGATATGCTTCTCCGACTTCATTTAACAGGGCATTTCAGAGCGTCCATAATATCACACCCGCAGCTGCGCGCAGCATAGGAAATACATTCAATGCTTATCCAGCAATTCGCTTTTCCGTTCAAGTTTCAGGAGAAACCGCTATGTCCTATCATATTACACAAAAACAAGCCATGCGTATGGTAGGTGTTCGTATTGCGTTAAGTGAGGACATGGAGGAAAATCAAAGAATAATTCCAAAATTTTGGAAGTCTGTTTTAAAGAGCAGTTTATTTTCCGAAATATGTGATTTATCACATCAATCTCCCGAAGGAATATTAGGCGTTAGTGTTTATGAAAATCCCAAAAAGATATTTTATTATATTGCAGCAGCCACGAAAGAACCTGTCCCATCCGGTATGTTTGCATTTGAAATTCCGGCTGCTGTATGGGCTGTCTTTGAGAACAAAGGAGATTTTAAAGAAAATGTGCAGGACATTTTTCGAAGATTTTATACAGAATGGCTACCGTTTTCAGGATATGCATATGCTGGACTTCCAGACATAGAAGTATATCCTATCACCAAAGAAACACCGCTAAGAGGTCATTCTGAAGTATGGATTGCTATAAAGAAAGATTAGGAGGATAAAATATGTATCATTTACGATTGAAAGGCGACCATTATCAAATGGGCGTTAAGAGAGGAAAAATTTTTCAAAAAAGCAATATCACATTTCCTCTGCATCTTGATGATTTTCAACTTGAGCATGGAAGAAAAAGCGAACAGATATTGAAAGAGTATTTTCCCGAAGTATGTGAAGAAATAAAGGGCGTCAGTGATACCATCGGGGTAAGTTATCTACCCTTTGTATCATGGATGTTATGCATGGGCTGCTGTATGTATAATCTGGAAGATAATATCCCCGTAGAAATCAGGGGGTGTACAGCCTTTGCCTATTCCAAAAACAACAACATAATCTATGGAAGAAATAATGATTTACCGCCATATTTGAAAAAAGGGAGTAAAAGTGAAATCTATTCCCCGTTAAATGGGAATAGATTTAATATAACAACTTCTTCTTTCATTAACGGAGAAGAAGGGGTGAATGAACATGGATTGGCCGTAGCAATGACTTTTGTAATGACTAGTCTGGAAAACATACAAGCGGGTTTTAATTCCTGTTTTGTCGTAAGGTACTTGCTTGAAAAAGCGAATAGCACAGAAAGTGCACTGTTTCTGCTGATGAAACTGCCAATAGCATCTAACTGTAATATTCTTATCGCAGACAAGAGTGGAGAAATGCTTGTTGTCGAATGTACACCATATGAAAAAAGAATCCGTGAAGCGGTAAGCATCGATGATGCTAAAATTGTGTGTACTGTTAATAGCTTTACATCTGATGAAATGAAGCAACACGACGCAGCTAAGGGAAACGATTATCAATCTGCAAAACGCTATCGTACGGTTATGGAAAATTTCAGCACCCACATAAAAGGAAATCTGATAGAAGCGACTCAACAGCTTTTAAGAGGCAATTTCGGGTTCATGTGTCAATATGATGAACCAGATTTTGAAACCGTCTGGAGTTCCATCTTTGATTTGAAAAAGCTGATGATATATCGGGCAGAGGGTGACCCACGAAAAAAGAAATTTATCGTAGACAGCAGATTGCATAACATTGTGCAAAAAAAATAGGGATTTAGATATGTATCATTGGATCCTGTGTCCTATCTGTAATCACGCAATAAGGCCAGAAAGGACAAAATTCGGTTTTTCTCTTTTGGAAGAGGTTTTATTATGTTAATTACCATCATGCAAACGTTATGGAATTCATAAAAAAGGCTGAATCCATATAACGAGAATTTTATCCATGCTTATAAACTGTCCATATATTATACATACTTATATAAATCACATTATTCAAACGCCTATGTAGTTTTATGCCGCATGGGCGTTTGTTGTAATCGTTTTTATTGGAAACAGACAAAAAAAGACGGGCAAAAAGCAATCGCTTCTTCCTCGTCTTTCTTGCCACCCTGTACAACAGCTACTCGCTTTCTGTTTGTTGGTTGATATTGTTTTACGAGTAGCTACCTATTAAAACAATATCTTTTATGTTAGAGCTTTGACGTATCTGTAAAGCCCTTTATTTGGATGCTATTCACCTTGTGAACATTTCGCCGCATCAATTGCCAATACAATCATCAGGCAGAGTAATGCATCCTTTTCATGTACGATATCCATTGTATATGTATCGGAAAGTTGAAACAGCTCTTTATGAACATCCATAATATGTCCACTCTGGCTGACAACAGCATAATCCCATTCCATGACGTTTCCATCTACTTCCCAATCATTACAGGTTAAATGAAATTTAGGCCGTAAAAAGGTTAATTCTTTTTGGATAGTACCAACTTCTTCGCCGTCGATATACATAGTAAATTTAGGCAGAAAGCTAAATGCTTTTTCTTTGATTTCGCCTAGCATATTACCATCTCTATCATAAATTTGTAGGCGATGTCCAAGTGACATAACCCCCTTCACATGATAGCGTGGCTGTTGTTCTTCATCATAAATATCATAGCTATCGAACCAGCTGAAGATCCGTTGTTTAAATAATAGTTTCATTTTTTACCTCTTTATACATTATCTTTTTTTATGCTAAGCACCTTTTATCTTGTAGATAAATAAACATATCATGATTCATTTTTATGATCTTCACGCTTTAATTGTTCAAGATAAACAGCTAAAACGGCAATATCTGCCGGATTGACACCGGAGATACGAGAAGCCTGCCCCATTGTCATTGGCTGCACTTCATTTAATTTTTGTCGCGCTTCTAATGATAAATGCTGAATCCGCTGATAATCTATATGTTCCGGCAAACGGACGGCATCCATTTGTCGCAAATGAGCTGCGTCACGTTTCGCTTTTTGAATATAACCTTCATATTTTATTTCTATTTCTACTTGCTGCGCAATGGCTGGCGCAAAGGTTTTTTCTAAATAAGGTGCTAAACCTTCCATTGTCACTTTCGGACGTTTTAATAAGGTTTTTGCGCTAATGCCTTCCTTTAAAGGCTCATAGTCCAATTCCTGCATATACGTATTTACAGTAGATTTCGGTGTAAAGCGAACGGTATCTAAATATTCCAGACAGTCAATGATCTGTTGTTCTTTTCCTTTAAAGTTTTCATAACGTGCATCTGAAATCAAGCCTATTGTATGACCATAAGGTGTTAAACGTAAATCTGCATTATCATGACGCAGCAACAAACGATATTCTGCTCTCGATGTTAATAGACGATAAGGTTCTTTTGTCCCTTTGGTAACCAAATCATCAATCATTACCCCAATATATGCCTCATCACGACGCAAGATAAAAGGTTCTTTGCCATCCAGTTTTAAGACTGCATTTATGCCTGCTAGTAACCCTTGGGCAGCTGCTTCTTCATAGCCGCTGGTTCCATTGATTTGTCCTGCGGTATACAAATTAGCAATCCGCTTGTTTTCTAAGGTTGGTTTACACTGTAAAGGATCGATTGCATCATATTCAATCGCATACGCATATTTTTTAATGACACAATTTTCCAATCCTGGTAAGCTATGCAGCATAGCTTCCTGTACATCATGTGGCATAGAGGTTGAAAAACCTTGTACATAGGTAGTATCCAAAGATTCACTTTCTGGCTCAAGGAATATCTGATGTCGTTGTTTATCCGCAAAGCGCACCAATTTATCTTCAATGCTTGGACAATAACGAGGCCCTACTCCCTTTACCAAACCGGAATACATGGCAGAACGTTCTAGATTTTCATTAATGATACGATGGGTTTCAGGGGAGGTATAGGTTAAATAACATAATGCCTGTTCTTTAAAAGGTCTGATGTTTGTTGTTTCATGAGAGAAACAAAGAAAGGCATCTGTACCGGGCTGTACTTCTGTTTTGGAAAAATCAATAGAGCTTGTTAAAACACGCGCCGGTGTACCTGTCTTTAAACGGAAAGTACGAATACCTAAATCACGCAGGCTTTGAGATAAGTAATTCGTTGTTGGTTCTCCATCCGGTCCACTTGGTGTAGAGGTATGACCAACCAGTATATTGCTTGACATGAATGTACCGGTTGTCATGATCAATGCCTTACATTCTTCCATATGTCCATCAGCCTGCAAAACGCCTTTTACGACACCATCTTCTGCAATGACTTTTTCAACGCACATTTCTCTTACTTCCAGATGTTCCTGCGCTAACAGTACTTTCTGCATATAAGCTTTATAAGCCAATTTATCCGATTGTACACGTAAGCACTGCACGCCTGGGCCTTTTGTGGTATTTAGCATCTTAAACTGCAACGCTGTTGCATCTGCCGCTTTGCCCATTTCACCGCCAAGCGCATCAATTTCTCTTACAACAATTCCTTTTGCAGGTCCTCCAACACTTGGATTGCATGGCATAGATGCAATCATATCTATGTGCATGGAGTATAAGATTGTTTCTTTCTGTAAACGAGCACAAGCTAATGCGGCCTCAACACCCGCATGACCTCCGCCGATAACGATAACATCTGCCATCCTGTTTCCTCCTAATTCTTTCGACAATATCCGCATTTAGGGCAAATGCCACTTGCCCCGATCTTAGCCCCACATGAAGGACATAATACCTCTTTACTACGAATATCTTTATCTAGTTCATATATAAATTCTTTCTGAATACGTTTCCTACGCAAATTCATTTTTAATACCATACCTGCTAATAAAAGATTCAATAAGGACATCACCAGCAAGATACTTCTTGACACGATTTGATTTGTCAGAAAAGCTGCCAGCAAAATAATCAAGGTACTTATACATAAGAATCCAAAACTTATCCAGCGCTCTTTTCCATACAAATATGTTTTCTGATGGTACATAAACATTCCTTCCTTCATATATAAAGCAAATACATATTTACGTGGTATATTATAAAATATTTTCTATCCATTGAACAGCAATATTTCATGTTATTTCATATAATCTGTAAGTAACCCCTTACCCCTTTTCCTATTTGATACAAAGGAAAAGGTTGCGTGTTTTTCTTTTTCTAAATGCTCAAATAAAATACATACACCTGTTTTACCCGCTTTTTCTTTCGGTTGGAAATCATAGCACATTAATTATAAACCCTTCTTTTATCAAGGACAATTCGTAAGATATTTTAAGCTGTCTTCATCTAGAAAAGGAAAACGGATACGCTTAAGACGCATCCGTATGCAGATAAATAAATAACATGCGATTTTTTCCACTCATATCCTGTAAGACTTCAATCTTAGCTTCCGGAAAATATTCTTTTGCCAATGCTGTCAGTCTTTCTTTTTGATCATAGCCCATTTCAAAAGCCATAAAAGCTTTTTCATTTAATACCTTACGCGCATTTTCAAAGATGATGCGATAGAATTTTAAACCGTCTTCACCACCAAACAATGCGACATGTGGCTCATAATCAACAACACTCTCCTCCATCACTTCCTCATTGGGAATATATGGCGGATTGGAAATTAAGATATCCAGCTTAATATTGCGTTCGATCAAAGGCTGCAGCATATCCCCTACCATGAAGCACACGGTTGCCTCATTGGCAGCGGCATTTTCTTTGGCAACCATAACGGCTTTTTCACTGATATCCGTTGCCAACATGTGCAATCTATCCTCTTCCTTTTTCAAGGAAATCGCGATTGCTCCACTACCGGTACCGATATCTGCGACCGTTACCTGTTTACCATCAAATACTTCATCATAAGCAGCTAATACATTTGCCACCAATTCTTCGGTTTCCGGTCTGGGAATCAATACGTCTTCATTGACTTTGAAACGATAGCCATAAAACCATTCAAAACCTAAAACATGCCCTAAAGGTTCTCCTTTAATCAGACGACATAAGCCCTGTTCAAATTGTTCGGCTATATCGGCAGGTACTTCCTGCTCATATTCCATATAAAGGTTATGGGCCTCCATATTGGTAAGTTCCAACAAATACAACAAGGCTGCCTGCTCCCCACGATCGGCCTCTTCCATGCGTTTGTTGGCATCTTTTAACAGCTCACGATATGTACTCATTCGTTATTACCTGCCAGTTTTGCTTGTTGATCAGCACTTGTTAAGGCATCTAATAAATCCTGCATCTTGCCTTCCATAATGCGATCCAACTGATTCACGGTATAACCAATACGATGATCGGTCACACGGTTTTGCGGATAGTTATACGTACGAATCTTCTCTGCACGATCTCCGGTACCAATCTTGCTTCTACGCTCCATGCCCTGCTCTTCTTCCAGCTTGCGCTGATGTTCCTCATACACACGAGAACGAATCGTCATTAAGGCAGTTGCGCGGTTTTCATGCTGTGAACGTCCATCCTGACATTTTACTGTAATACCGGTAGGTTTATGCACGATACGAACAGCGGAATCTGTCTTATTGATATGCTGTCCACCGGCACCACTGGAACGCATCGTTTCAATTTCCAAATCATTCATATCAATATCAAAATCTTCAGCCTCAATCTCTGGTGTAACTAAAACCGTTGCTGTAGAAGTATGGATACGTCCCTGGCTTTCTGTCTTTGGCACACGTTGTACGCGATGACTGCCAGATTCAAATTTCAGCTTGCCATACACACCATCACCCTTCACCATGAAGGATACCAAAGAGAAACCGCCGGCCTCACTGTCATCCATTTCAACAATTTCAATCTTCCAGCCCTGACTTTCCGCATACTTGCTATACATACGATACAAATCACCCGCAAAGATATTGCCCTCATCGCCACCGGCAGCTCCACGGATTTCCACAATGGCATTGTGCGAATCATTTGGATCTTTAGGAATCAAAAGAATCTCCAGTTTTCCTAAATATTCTTCAATCTTCGGCTCTAATTCCTCAATTTCCATCTTCGCCATTTCTTTAATTTCTTTATCTTCTTCCTTTAACAGTTCCTTTGCCTCTTCTAAGGCTTCCATACTGTGTTTATAATCCTGATAGGTTTCAACGACCTGTGTTAAGTCTGCTTGCTCTCTTCCCAGCTTTGCCAATTCTCTGCTGTCAGAGACAATATCCGGCTGCATCATCAGTTCTGTAATCTCATGATACCGGTTGACCATACCTTCCAGTCGCTCGATCATAATGCTCATAAACAAACCTCCTTGTTTTGCGTCTTTTCTATTGTTGCCTTTATATGCGTAAATATCCTTATATACTATACCATTGAAAGTAAAAAATGAAAAGCAATTCTTATAGAGTAATATAAGGTTTTACTGTGTGGAAAAAGATAAGAAAAGTTAATGTTGATGAAGGTGGTACACCCTGTATTAAAGGATAAGAGAAACGAATTTTAATGAAGGGAATACATCATAGAAAAGGCTGACAGTAAACAGGTGCTTATAACATGATATGATGATAAGCAACGCTTAGAAAAGATGAGATGATCATGCAAATGATTCAATAGAAAAATGAAACCATCGTTCAAATAATCGCTGCTTATAAAAGCACGACACACCTGCATATCAAACAAAAAATCATCATGAAAGCGTTGACATCTAAAAAAAGGCTTGTTATAATGAAACCGCAAACAAGGATAGTTATTGTTGAAAGACAAGCTCGACCTGTATAAATTAACGTATATGCTTTCATGCATATGGTTTCTTATATGGGTCTTTTTTGTTAGGAGGATGGCATAGATGATATTTAAGAAGCGCTTAAACAACAATGTTGTGATTGCGATTGATGGGACAGATGAAAAAATTCTCACAGGAAAAGGATTAGGCTTTCAGATGCAGGCCGGCAATGAAGTGGATGAAACAAAGATTGAAAAAATATTTGCCTTAGCGGATAAGAAAGCGAATCAGAAATTGTTGGAGCTGTGTGAAACGATTCCGATGGAGCATGTGGAATTAGCTGAAGAAATTGTAAATTATGCAAAGATCCATGTGAATGAGGCAATGAATGAAAATGCCATTCTTGCTTTATGTGACCATATTTATATGGCAGTAGAACGTAAGAAACAGGGCGTCGATGTGAAGAATGTTCTCTTGTGGGATATTCAAAAGTTCTATCGGGATGAATATGAAGTCGGTCGCTATGCAGTAAAAGCGGTGCAAGAACGCTTTCATGTTGCATTGAGCGAAGATGAAGCAGGCTTTATTGCCCTG
Organism: Longicatena sp.; assembly: GCF_982403165.1. NCBI lineage: Bacteria > Bacillati > Bacillota > Erysipelotrichia > Erysipelotrichales > Erysipelotrichaceae > Longicatena > Longicatena sp. The sequence goes on along the minus strand of NZ_CEVYEL010000017.1, from coordinate 3,845 downwards.
CATATCGTAAATGCGCAGTTGAATCTGCAAACGAAGACGGTAAAAGAGATCACGGTACTCATGCAGGAAATCGAACGTATCGTTCGCATTGATTTTGCGATTGATATCAATACGGATTCTATCTATTATGATCGCTTTATTTCCCATTTGAAATTCTTTGCCGAACGTGTCTTTTCCCACAAAACCTTTACCGGGCAAGAAGTCGATGGCTTATTGGATGTCATCATTCAAAAATATCCGAAGGCTTATGCCTGTGTGAATAAAATCAGTGCCTTTCTAACAAAAAAATATGCTTATACCTTAAGTGAGGAAGAAATCTTATATTTAAGCATTCATATCTCACGTATTGTTCAGGTATCTACTCAGAAAAGCTGAGTTTGATATAAGTCGTTACAAGCGACAGCTAAGCAGCATTTAAGAAGGATAGTTACATTGAGTTGGCTTGACCTTCGTTTCGTGTATTTCATTAAAATGAAGAAATGGAGGACTTTAAAATGGCTACTTACGAAACACTTGCACAAGAAATTGTGAAAAACATCGGAGGCAGTGACAATGTCATCAGCCTCACACACTGTATCACTCGTTTACGCTTCAAACTAAAAGATGAGTCTATCGCAAAGGATGAAGTCTTAAAGAATTTGGATGGTGTTGTGACCGTCATGAAAAGCGGTGGACAATATCAGGTTGTCATTGGCAATGCAGTTGCGGATGTTTATGCGCAGGTCCTGCCTTTATTGCATCTTGGTGATATGGACAATATGGCAACACAAAGCGATGGCAAAAAGGAAAAATTATTAGATCGTTTTGTGGATATCATCTCCGGTATCTTCCAGCCAATCCTTGGTATCATGGCTGCCTGTGGTATGATCAAAGGCTTAAATATCCTTTTTGTATCTTTGCATTTGTATAGCGATACTTGCGGTGGCTATATGATCATTAATGCAATTGGGGATGCGATGTTTACCTTCCTGCCGCTATATCTTGGTTACACTGCATCAAAGAAATTTGGCTTAAAGCCAATGATTGGTTTAACAATCGGTGCGATCATGTGTTATCCGGCTATTCAAAGCAGTGCCGTATCAACCTTGGGAGAGCCTATGTATACCCTGTTTGAGGGAACGATGTTTGCTTCTCCTGTCTATATTGATTTCTTTGGCATTCCTTTGATTTCCATGGATTATACTTCTACCGTTATTCCAGTCATCTTTATCGTTTACTTTGCTAGTAAATGTGAAAAACTATTTAACAAATGGATTCCAGATCTGGTTAAATTCTTCTTTGTGCCAATGTTGACATTGCTTGTTGCTTTACCAATTGGTTTCTTATTAATCGGACCTGTTGCTACCTTTGGTTCTAAGATCATAGCCGAAACGGTCATTGCGATTCGTGATTTCTCTCCAATGTTGGCAGGTGCTGTGGTTGGCTTAACTTGGCAGATTCTTGTCATCTTCGGTTTACATTGGGGCTTTATTCCAGTATATATCAATAATATTATGACCAATGGCTTTGATGCGGTCATGATGCCCTTCTTCGCTTGTACCTTTGCGACTTCTGCCGTTGTTTTAGCTATCTTCTTAAAAACAAAAGATAAAAAGTTAAAAGAAATGTGCATTCCTAACTTTATTTCCGGCATCTTCGGTGTTACTGAGCCTGCTATTTATGGTATTTTATTACCTTTGAAAAAACCATTTATCATCAGCTGTATTGCCGGAGGTATCGGCGGCGGTTTCTATGGCTTCTGTAACTTCCGTAAGTTCTCTATGGGTGGCATGGGCATCTTTGAATTGCCTGCTATGATAGAGCCTGATGGTAGTATGGGCAATCTTACGGTTGCGATTGCCGGTATCCTGTTAACGATGGTCATCGCCTTTATAATCACAATGATTAGCTTTAAAGATAAAGCTGAAAAAACAAATACTTCTGCGATAGAAACACAAACAGCAACGGAAATGGAAAAACCTTTAGTAAAGAAAACCATGCTGACAGCACCTGTTGATGGTAAGATCATTGCGTTATGTGATGTACAGGATGATGCTTTTGCCAGTGAAATTCTTGGAAAAGGCTGTGCTATTTTACCGACAGATGGATGTTTTCATGCACCAATCAGCGGAACGATTTCTACTTTATTCCCTTCACGTCATGCGATCGGCATTACATCGGATGATGGAATAGAAGTACTAATTCATATTGGATTGGATACCGTACAGCTCAATGGGGAAGGTTTTACAGCACTTGTGAAACAAGGTGATCATGTAGAACAAGGTCAACCATTAGTAAATGTGGATCTAGCATTTGTAAAAGAGAAAGGTTTCTGTCTGGAAACACCAGTTGTCATTACCAACTCTGCTCAGTATTTAGATGTACTGGATGTTGCGAAAGACACGATACATGCAGGAGAAGACTTCCTGCATATCGTAAAATAGAGGTATGTGTATGAGCTTTCCTAAACAGTTCTTATGGGGTGGGGCAACCGCCGCAAATCAATTTGAAGGTGGATATCAGGAAGGTGGCAGAGGCTTAGCAAATGTTGATATCTGTCCTTCAGGAAGTGATCGTTCCGCTATTATTTGTGGTCATCTTAAAACCTTTACCTGTGATGAACACCATCACTATCCATCACATGACAGTGTTGATTTCTATCATCATTATCAAGAAGATATCGCCCTCATGGCAGAAATGGGGTTCAAGGTATATCGCATGAGCATTGCCTGGACACGTATCTTTCCCAATGGGGATGAAGAAGAACCAAATGAAGAAGGTTTGCAGTTTTATGATGCCATCTTTCGTGAATGCCAAAAGTATCATATAGAACCACTTGTGACAATCGTACATTTTGATTGTCCTATGCATCTCATCCAAACCTATGGTGGATGGAAAAACCGTAAGATGATTGATTTTTATCTTCGTTTATGCAAAGTTTTATTCAAACGTTATAAAGGTATCGTAAAATATTGGCTGCCTTTTAATGAAATCAATATGATCTTACACGCTCCATTCTTAGGTGCCGGTTTATATTTTGAGGATGGAGATGATGAAGAGCGTATCAAATATCAGGCTGCGCATCATGAATTGATAGCCAGCGCTCTAGCCACAAAATTAGCACATGAAATAGATCCAGAAAATCAGATTGGCTGCATGTTTGCGGCAGGTTCTGTCTATCCTTATAGCTGTCATCCACAAGATGTCTTTGAGGCTTTGAAGAAAGATCGAGAAAGTTACTTTTTCATTGATATCCAAGCACGTGGAGCTTATCCATCCTATGCGATAAAGGAATTAACTAGAAAACATTGCATGCCCCATATGGAAGATGATGACTATGCGATTTTAAAGAAGTATCCGGTTGATTTTATTTCCTTTTCCTATTATAACAGTCGCTGTGTCAGTGGACAGAAAGAACCAGAAAAACTAACAGAAGGCAATCTGTTTGCTTCCGCAAAGAATCCCTATCTGACCTATAGCGATTGGGGTTGGCCGATTGATCCATTAGGCTTAAGAATCACTTTAAATCACGTCTATGATCGCTATCAAAAACCAATGTTCATTGTAGAAAATGGCTTAGGCGCGATTGATACGGTAAAGGCTGATGGAACGATTGAAGATGATGCACGTATTTCTTATTTGCGTGAGCATATCCTTGCTATGAAAGCTGCAATAGAAGAAGATGGTGTTGAACTGATGGGGTATACCGCTTGGGGACCGATTGATTTAGTTAGTGCCTCCAGCGGTGAGATGAAAAAACGGTATGGTTTTGTATATGTTGATAAACAGGATGATGGCAGTGGCTCCATGCAGCGCATCCGTAAAAAATCTTTTTACTGGTATAAATCAGTCATTGAAAGTAATGG
>NZ_CEVYEL010000016.1:0-49479 GCF_982403165.1 Longicatena sp. | reverse complement strand
AATATTTCAATTATTTATAATTATTTAGATAATAAATGGTATTGTAAGCCTTCCAATATTACAGTTGCGATTGTTTATGATGATAAGATGTTTAGTGGTGCTTATTATCATGACACTTATATATCTGTAAATGGGGCAACAGAACAAAGGTATGATGATTTTCAGGATTTTATACATAAAGAAGTGAAGAAACAAAATTCAGGTTGGTATGTCTTAGATCCTGATGAGAACTATGATGGTGAAAATATTGATGATTGTTGGATTTCAGTAAATTCGTGATGACGTTAGGAAGGAGAAATAACTATGAAGTCAAAAAAACTTAATAATAAAGGCTTTACTTTAATGGAAATCATTGTGACTTTGCTTATTTCTTCTTTAGTTATGATGATTGCTGGTTCTTTAATTTTGAACTCTCTAGGGTATTTTAATAAAGCTGCCACAACAGATGCGGATAAACAATCTTTAGATCTATTGGCGGATTTCGTAAGAGATCAGCTGTTATATGCAAGTGATGTAAAGGTTTTAAAAAGTAATGAAGAAAGACCTGAGGGAAATGATTGGAAATGGCTTTATGTCAAAGATGGTAGATTAATGCTCGGTCATGTTGACGCAACAGATAGTGAAGCATATAATGATGATTTTTATAATAGACGAATATTAGAAATAAGTGCTAAGGGTTTTAATGAAAATCGACTTGATTTGAAATTCATTTATTATAAGAATAACGATAGCGAGAAAAAAGAAGTATATAAAACTTCAACAACATTAGAACTTTTGAATATGGAACATAATAAAAATGCAAATCCTTTACAGGCGGAAACAAAAAATTTGACAGACCATATTATTTATTACCGCAATGGTGAATTTGAAAATAAAGAATCTAGTGGCGGTGGTGAAGAAGAACCGGATGATACAGATTATGATGGAACTGTTGGAGGGGAAATCGCTTGTAAAAATGACTCTAATACTGATACTTGGAGTAAAGGTAAGAATTTTAAAAAAGGTACTTTTGTTGAGTTTCCTCAGGGCTCTGGCAGTTGGTATAGGGCTATAGTAGATATAAATAACTCACAGAGTGATCCTAATCATAATGACGATGGGGCATGGAAAAGTATTATTTATGCTAGTATACCGAGCGTATGGCAAACTTTTAGTGCTTATGAAAAAGGTGATGTAGTGAAATACCCTGCGAATGGTGGTTATTATTATATCAAGATTAGAGATTATTCTCCAACTGAAAAAGGGACACCATATGCTCCGACAGGTGGACCCAATGATAATGCAACTTGGAAGTATATTAAATATGAAGATATTCCACGGAAAACATGTAAAATTGAAGAAGATACTCCTACAGATAACAGTAGTAAAACGGTAGCGGGTGAATATGAACGTTGCTCAAGTAAACTTCTAGAATGGGAAGGTGGACAATGGATTTATCCAGGTGAATATGTGTACTATGAGGGTCAAATATATCGTTTTATATATCATGTGGAATTAAATTGGGGTCATTTACAAAAAGATCCTCCTGGATCAAATGCAAATAGTCGTAATTACTGGAAAAAAATAAGTGAGGATTTTGATGAATATAGTTCTTATTTTGAGGGAGATATTGTTAAAGATGTTGATGGAAACTATTACCGTGTGAATATCGCCTGGGTAAGTACTGGAGAACATCCTAAAGATATGGTTGCAAAAGGACAAGCTGGATGGGAGTTAATTGACATAAATAATGATACTATCAGCGCTCCAGCATGTAGAACAACTTGGTGGTAATTCTTTTCAATTTCCTGTTCTTTACTTTTCTTCTAGTATAAGAAGATAACAATATCATAAATAATAAGGAGGACGCACTCTTATGAAAAATATACCAATAGGTGAAGTATTAAAAGAATATGGTTATATCTCTGAAGAACAACTTCAAACAGCACTTGCCGAGCAGAAGAAAGATCGATCAAAACGTTTAGGTCAGCATTTGATTGATTTAGGCTTTATCAGCGAAAAACAGATGTTAAAAGCATTGAGTGATAAGTTAAATGAACCATTGGTTGATATGAACAATGTAGAAATCGAAGTCGATGCCGTAGCAAAGATTCCAAAGACTTTAGCATTAAAGTATGATCTGATTGCGATTTCTGAGAATAATGGACGCTTAACGGTGGTTACCAGTGATCCATTGAATTTCTATGGCATTGAAGATGTACGATTAGTTACAGGTATGAATCTTGCTATATGCTTAAGTGAAAAGAAAGAAATTCTACGAGCGATTGATTATTATTATGCGGAAATCAAGGCACGTGAAGCTGCCAGTGTGGCAAATGAAAATGTTGTTTCTTTTGAATTTGATGAAAGTGAATTATTTAATTCTGAAGAAGATGATACACCGGTTGTTAAACTGTTTAGCTCTTTGCTGACAAGAGGGTATAATGCAAATGCAAGTGATATTCATATTGAACCATTTGAAGATAAAACCATGGTACGTATGCGTATTGATGGAATGATCATTGATTATGTTCAGCTGGCAAAGAATCTACATCAATCTCTTATTGTGCGTATCAAGATCATGGCAAATATGGATATTGCTGAAAAACGTGTTCCTCAGGATGGTCATTTTGTTACGACCTTAGAAGGTACGAAGATGAACCTTCGTGTATCTGTCATTCCTACAGTGTATGGAGAAAAGGCCGTTTTACGTTTTTTAAATAGCAATACGCCAATTCTGAATGATACTCAATATGGTATGAATTTAGAAAATTATCAAAAGATGCGCAAGATGATGGAAATGCCGCATGGTATCATATACTTAACCGGGCCTACCGGAAGCGGGAAAACAACGACGTTATATATGATTTTGGAAACTTTGGCAAAACGTCAGGTAAATATTTCAACGATCGAAGATCCTGTGGAGAAAAACATTGAACGTGTCAATCAGATGCAGATTAATAATGCGGCAGGCTTGACCTTTGAAAAGGGATTGCGTGCATTATTGCGACAGGATCCCGATATTATCATGGTTGGTGAAACACGTGATGGAGAAACCGCTTCTATATCTGTCAGAGCAGCAATCACCGGACACTTGGTATTAAGCTCTTTACATACCAATGATGCAATTAGTACGATTGTTCGTTTGCAGGATATGGGGGTAGAGCCGTATATGGTAGCCAATTCTTTAATTGGTAGTGTTTCACAGCGTTTGGTTAGAACAATCTGTCCACATTGTAAAGAAAAGATACGAACAACGGCGCTTGAACGTGAAGAACTTGGTGAAGATGTCGAATATATGTATCGTGGAGCAGGATGTCATCAATGCAACCAGACAGGGTATAAAGGCAGAACCGCAGTGCATGAAATTATTTTGATTGATAAAGAAATGCGACGTATGATATCCAGTCATAAAGATATTGATGATATTTATGCTTATGTGAAAAAAAGTCAAAATTTAAGAACGCTGCGTGAAGAAACAATACAGCTTGTGAAAGATGGTTTAACAACGATTGATGAATTACGTAAAATCAGTGTATACTCTGATTAGGAGGCTTTATGAATCAATTACTTGAAGAAGCTTTGCAATATGCGCGTGAGAATGGATGCAGTGATTTACATTTGAATGTAGATGGTCCGGCAATGATTCGTAAAAATGGAAAGCTGATTGAATTTCCTAAACAGTTTGATAATGCACAAACAACAGAAATGATCTTATCCATGTTGAATGATTTGCAAATGGAACAGTTGAAACAGGGAAAAGATATTGACTTTACGTATGTTGATCAAAAGCATGAACGTCAACGTGTAAATGTATATCGACAACAGGATAAGTTAGCAGCGGCTATACGTATCATTGATAATCGTATTCGTTCTTTAGAGGAATTGATGCTGCCGGATGTTCTTAAGAAGTTAGCAATGGAACCACGTGGTTTAGTACTAGTGACAGGTCCTACCGGAAGTGGGAAATCTACCACATTGGCAGCTATCATGCAGTATATCAATGAGCGTAGAGATTGTCATATCTTAACGATTGAGGATCCAGTAGAGTATTTATATGAACGCTCGAAAGCTTTGATTCATCAACGTGAAATCGGACGTGATGTTGATTCCTTTGATACGGCATTACGCAGTGCAATGCGTGAAGATCCGGATGTTATTTTAGTTGGAGAAATGCGTGATTATGAAACGATAGCAGCAGTAGTTACTTTGGCGGAAACCGGACATTTAGTATTTTCCACCTTACATACGATTGGTGCAGCTAAAACAATTGATCGTATCATTGATGTGTTTCCTCCTCATAAACAGGAACAGATCCGTATGCAGATATCAGGAATCTTACGTGCGGTAATCACACAGCAATTACTTCCAACACTAGATGGAAAAGGCAGAGTAGCTGCTTTGGAAATTATGGTTGGAAATGATGCGATTAGCAGTATGATTCGTGATAATAAGGTACATCAGATCAATTCGCAGATTCAAACAGGGGCAAAAGATGGCATGCAGACATTGAATTTTGCGTTAGCTAAGCTTGTGCGTACACAGAAAATTGGGTTGGATATTGCGGAGAAATATAGTGATGATGCAAAAGAATTACGTCAGTATTTAGGCATGTGAGAAATCATGTGCTTTTTATAATTATGAATGCAGGGATAATATAAAAATGATAAAGGAACTGATTTTATGTATGAAAGAATGCTAGAAAAACAAAATAAACCTACTATAGAAGCAATGAAAGCATATTGTGGAGAAGCATCTTCCTTATTCACAATATTGCATTCATGGTTAATGCAATATTCTGATATAACCTATGATATCGTTTTTCCTTATGGAAATCATTATGGATGGGGAATTGCATTTCGGAAAAAGAACAAGTTGATTTGTAATATTTTTCCTGAAAAAGATGCCTTTACTGTAATGATTCGTCTTACGAATCAACAATTTGAATCCATTTATGATAAGGTAGAATCATATACACAAGCCTATATTGATCAAAAATATGCCTGTGGAGATGGTGGTTGGATACATTACCGTGTGTTAAGTGAGGTCCATGTAGAGGATATAAAGAAATTAGTAAAAAGTAAGTGTCACATCTAGAATAACCACATTTTAAATATAATGGGAAGATGTTATATCTAAACGTTCGATTAATGTAAAATGCAATAGGCTGGATAAGGCTACTTGTTAAATATAGAATGCAAAAAGTTATTGACATTAAAATACTATCTTGGTTTAGACGAGTAGTTTTGCGTTTTATTCTATAATTAAATGCTTTCATAATTTATAAAAAGGCGATGTTATCGCCCTTTACTCATGAAAAAATACTAAGATAAAAAATCTTTTATTAAGGATCAATAACTGTAGGTGTTCTGCCAATACCTACTACTTCATTCACAAGACGTGTCCATGTTCCGCAACCACTTATGCCATCTGCTGTTAATCCATTATTACGTTGGTAAGCGATAAGAGCGGCGCGAGTATTACTTCCAAAGGCGCCATCCAATGTTTGTGTGCTATAACCTAAAGCATTTAAAGCATCTTGTAAAATAAGCACATACACACCTCGACTGCCTTGTCGCAGGGTAGGATAACCAGCACTGCACGCAGGAGTGCCATAACGTTTATCGAAATGAACCCATGTCGGTGTCATTGAAATAGGCTCTACATATACCCAAACACCTAGATTCTTTGCGACATTCCATATCCGATTTCGCTGTGTTTGCGACAATGCCTGACCGACATCAAAGGATACCCCTGCATAATGCTGGGACTGTCTGCCATGCCCGCCTTCCCATATACGTTTAAAGGCATAACGAAAGGGAATGGGAGCGCCATAAGATCGTCTTGTCGCGTTCCAGGATTCCATGGCAGCATTCGTCGTCCATAAAACATTAGAACGTGAAGAACCACGGAACTCACTTACCCGCATGGTATCACCATACACATATGGCATAGTGTCATTTTCACTCAAATCAAAAACTTCTAAAGCTTCGCTATATACATCATAAACGATAACTTTTGCCACATGAAGAACCTCCTTTCTTTCCACTTTATGAAATTTCTGGACAAATGGTATGGGGTAAATCCACAAACTTCCTTGAAAACAGTTACAAAGCAAAAATATTAGCTTATGCAGATATTGGTGATTTCTGAACTTGCTATATTTAAGTATCATAAACAAATCATACAAAAAAACATATATGTATAGATACTTTCCAAATGGAAATGACTATACTTAAATTGTAGATAAACATACAGAAGAGAGGAATATCATTATGAAACAGGAAAATGTAAAAAAACTCATTATCGCAACAAGTGTGGCAGCCGGCGCCGGTGTAGCCGCAGGCGTTGTAAAACGTATGCAAGAAAGAAATAGGGAAACTGCTCGTTGTAAAGTTTCATCAGGACGTGAAGGAGAGCGCCAAGCTTACTTAATTGGTGGAGGTTTGGCAACGATGGCAGCAGCTGCCTATTTACTGCAGGATGGTGGATTTCATGGAGAAAATATTCATATCATAGAAGGTTTACCGATCCTTGGCGGCAGTAATGATGGTGCCGGCAATATGCAAAACGGTTTTGTTTGTCGTGGCGGTAGAATGTTGAATGAAGAAACTTATGAAAATTTCTGGGATTTATTCTCAACGATTCCATCTCTCGATTGGAAAGGGAAAAGCGTTACAGAAGAAATTTTAAACTTTGATCATTTGCATCCTACGCATGCACAAGCACGTTTAATAGATCGCTATGGAGTAATTCAGGATGTTACCAGCATGCAGTTCAACAACACTGATCGGGTGTTGATGACAAAACTTCTGGCAACCCCTGAGGAAAAATTGGATAATGTGACCATTGAAGAATGGTTTGCGAACAGTCCTCATTTTTTTACAACGAATTTCTGGTATATGTGGCAGACAACATTCGCTTTCCAGAAATGGTCAAGCGCATTTGAATTCCGCCGTTACATGAACCGCATGATCTTAGAATTCCCACGTATTGAAACCTTAGAAGGTGTTACACGTACACCATATAACCAATATGAATCCGTCATTCTTCCTTTAAAGGCATATTTGGATGGCTTTGGTGTTGATTTTAGCATCAAGGCAGTTGTGAAGGATATTGATTTTAAAGAGGATGCCATTACAGTTACTGACATTCATCTCAATGAAAATGGCAGAGAGCGTACCATTCATCTAAATGAAGAAGATATTTGTATCATGACCAATGGCTGTATGACTGATAATGCTACTTTAGGCGACTATCATCACGCTCCAGCGTTTACCCCGGATGCCCCTATGAGTGGAGAATTATGGCGTAAGGTTGCTGAAAAGAAACCTTCACTAGGTGATCCAACACCATTCTTTGGCAAACCTGAGGAAACAAATTGGGAAAGTTTCACAGTCACGATGAAAGGTAATAAGCTGTTAAAGATGATTGAGCAATTCTCAGGGAATATCCCAGGCAGCGGAGCGTTAATGACATTTAAAGACTCTAGCTGGCTGATGAGCATTGTAGTTGCCGCACAACCGCATTTTAAAGCACAAGATGCGGATACCACGATTTTCTGGGGCTATGGTCTCTATACCAAGGCAATTGGAGATTATGTTAAAAAACCTATGCGGGAATGTACAGGAGAAGAACTGTTGCTTGAGTTATTAGGACATCTGCATTTTGAAAAGGATACGAAGGATATTCTTGAAACTGTAGTGAATGTCATTCCTTGCATGATGCCATACATTGATTCCCAATTCCAACCACGTGCGAAATCTGATCGTCCACTGGTTGTGCCTGAAGGTTCTACAAACTTTGCGATGATTTCTCAGTTTGTTGAGATTCCAGAGGATATGGTCTTTACTGAAGAATACAGCGTCCGTGCAGCACGTATTGCTGTGTATACGTTGTTAGGCATTGATAAGAAGATATGTCCGGTAACACCATACAATAGAAATCCCAAAGTATTAGCAGTAGCAGCAAAAACAATGTTGCGTTAATAAAAAAAGACACCGGTGAAGCTAACCTTTATCGGTGTTTTCTCATGCAATGATTTGAATCTTTACATCATAGGTATGTGAAGATTGTTTGATATGTAGGATATAGTTGCCGGTTTTATCTGTGTTGACTTGGGACATGTCCATTTCTACTTTTTTGGGATTGGTGATGCCTTTTACATAATAAGTTGCTTTCTTTGGCAAGACTTCACCTTTATGAAAGGTAAAAACTTTTTGGCGGGCAGCCAAAGCTTTCCCATTGGCACCTACACCAATCATATAGATTAGTAACAATAGGACAACACCAACGCCTATATAAAACCAAGTCTGTTTTCTTTTCATCTTTATCACCATGCCTATTGTATCGCAAATAAGGGTAAAATACTATGATGAAATCGATGAAGCAAAAGAAATATGATGAAAGTAGAAAATAAAAACGATGATAGGAATCATCGCTTATCGTTCTTAATGGAGCGGGTGATGAGAATCGAACTCACGTAGTCAGCTTGGAAGGCTGAAGTTCTACCATTGAACTACACCCGCATCTTGATTGCGTTAATAATATACAATATTTTTGTGAATTTGACAATACCTTTTTGTAAAAAAGAACCATCTATATTCGCAAAAGAAAAAGCCATCAGGATAGATGGCTTTGAAAGGAAGCATTGTTTTATTGATGTGGTACAATATCGATGATACGATCAGCTAAGACTGAGAATGGCATGGTTTGTAACCATACTTTGCCCGGACCTTTACAGGTTGCCAAGAAGAAACCTTCACCACTTAAAAACTTATTTTTTAAACCTTTTACTGTTGTGATATCAAAATCTACATGCTCTTCAAACATCGCGATATAGCCTTGATCGATCTTTAACAGCTGTCCTGGTTGTAACTCTTTCTCCACAATATCGCCATCAATTTCTAAGAAGGCGGTTCCCGGTCCTATCAGTTTTTGTAGGATAAAACCTTCTCCGCCAAAGAAACCGGCTCCTAAACGTTTACGGAAGAATGGTTGCAAGGTGACACTGTCTTCCGCAGCTAGAAAGGCTGTTTTCTGAATGATGATGCATTCTCCATCACATAAGGTAATGGGTAAGATCTTACCGGGGAAACTAGAGCCAAAGGCAATTTCACTATTATCGTTGCCGGCAGTATAGGTTGTTAAGAAAATGGATTCACCAGCCATAGCTCGGCCTAATCCTTTTAGTAAACCACCACGTGTATTCGCATACATTTCAAATCCATCATCCATCCAGCACATGCCACCGGATTCGGTAAATACTTTTTCATCTTTTTGTAAATGACAAACAACAACCGGTAATTGCCCGCCTTTGATTTCATATTCCATTTTAAAAGCCTCCTTTTTTTTCATTATAACAAAGAATCAAACATATGAAAATGACTTCTTTACGAGTTGTATCTCCTTGCGTTACAATAAAGGAAAAGGAAGGTAACGTCTATGAAAAATATCGGTATCATGGGATTAGGAAAGATTTCACATCGTGTTGCAAAGGGGATTGCCTATGCACACAATGCACAGCTATATGCGGTAGCATCGCGAAATATCGCACACGCTCAAGATTTTCAAAAACAACATCCTTGCCCCAAAGCCTATGGGAGCTATGAGGAATTGCTGCATGATCCTCAGGTAGATATGGTGTATATCTGTACCCCTAATTATTTGCATTATACACATATCATGGCATGCTTACAGCATCATAAGCATGTAGTATGTGAAAAACCATTTGTTGCTAATCATGAGCAAGTAGTGGAGTGTTTTACCTTTGCGAAAAAACAAGGATGTTTTTTAATGGAGGCAGAAAAAACGATTTTTACTCCTTTAAATCAGACCATTCAACAAATGATACAGGATGGAGCAATCGGGCAATTGCGCTATATTGAGGCAAGTTATGGTTATGATCTTGGTAAGGAAAATATGCCGGATGATTTTTGGGGCTATCGTCAAGAGGATGGGGGCTGTAGTTATGATGTCGGTGTATACCCATTGGTTTATGCAAACTTTTTTGCCAATAGCAGGCTTGTATCCTGCAAAGATATGGTCCATCTTACGCAAAAAGGGTATGATGATTTTATGCAATGCTTATTACAATATGAAAATGGCATCATGGCTAGTATTCGCAGCTGTTGGAATATGACAGTTGAAAATAAGGGGTTTTTATATGGAGATAACGGCTATATCGTTTGTGAGAATTTTTGGAAGAACACCGAGGCACTTCTTGTGAAAGAGGATGGGCAAGAGAAGATTCAAGTTTGTATGGAGAGTGATTTTACACCGGAAATCGAACATGCTGTAGATTGCATGGAACAAGGACTATTGGAAAGTCCGCTAATGTCACAGGCAGCCAGTATGGAGGTCATGCGGGTATTGGATCAGATCAAAGGAAGAACCTGTGTAGGAGTGAAATAAAAATAGATTGAATAATGAAAGAAATGATAGTAAAATTAAACATATGAAAATTGGAGGAGCGTTTATGAAAATAGAAACAAAATGCTTACATGCAGGGTATGAACCAAAGAATGGGGAACCACGTGTATTGCCCATTTATCAAAGTACGACATATAAATATGATTCAACTGATTTTGTAGGACAATTATTTGATCTAACAGCAGAAGGGCATATGTATTCACGTATTTCCAATCCTACTGTAGATGCAGTAGAAAAAAAGATTGCCGCATTGGAAGGCGGTATCGGTGCACTATGTACAACAAGTGGACAGAGTGCTTCTTTCATAGCTTTGATGAATTTGTTGGAAAGCGGAGATCATGTGATTTCTTCTTCAACGATTTATGGCGGAACGGTGAATTTATTTGCCATTACTTTGAAGAAGTTTGGCATTGAAGTTACCTTTGTTGACCCGGATGCACAGCCAGCCGAAATTGAAGCTGCTTTTCGTCCGAATACCAAGGCCGTTTTTGGTGAGATCATGGCGAATCCGGCCATGAATGTGTTGGACATTGAAAAGTTTGCCAAACTAGCACATGCCCATGATGTACCTTTATTAATTGATAATACATTTGCTACACCGATTTTGTGCCGTCCATTTGCATGGGGTGCCGATATCGTAATCCATTCAACGACAAAATATATGGATGGACATGCCTTGCAGGTAGGCGGTGTGATCGTAGATAGTGGGAACTTTCCTTGGGATAATGGAAAATTTCCTGGCTTAAGCACACCGGATGAATCTTATCATGGTATTGTTTATACCGAAAGCTTTGGTAAGGCTGCTTATATTACCAAAGCACGCGTACAGCTGATGCGTGATTTAGGTTGCTATCCAGCTGCCCATTCTGCTTTCCTATTAAACCTAGGCTTAGAAACACTGGCTTTGCGCATGGAGCGTCATTGTGCAAATGCCCAGAAAGTGGCTGCATATTTAGAAAGTCAGGAAGCTGTTGAATTTGTAAACTATCCAGGCTTAAAAAGTTCTAAATACTATACTTTGGCACAGAAATATCTGCCAAATGGCTGTTGTGGAGTTATTTCCTTTTCCATTAAAGGGGGAAGGGAGCGCGCCGCTGCCTTTATCGATCATTTACAACTCGCTTCTTTGGAAGTCCATGTAGCCGATATTCGTACCTGTGTCTTGCATCCGGCAAGCTCAACACATCGTCAGTTAAGTGATGAACAGTTGGTAAATTGCGGTATTACCCCAGGCTTGATACGTTTATCATGCGGTATTGAAAATGTGGAAGATATCTTAGATGATCTGAAACAAGCCTTTGCGCAAATTTAGGGTGATTTGGTATGCCAATTAATATACTAAATGGATTGCCTGCTAAGGAGATTTTGGAAAGTGAAAAAATCTTTGCCTTAGAAGAGGATGTTGCCCGAAAACAAGATATTCGTCCATTGCGCATTGCTATTTTAAATCTGATGCCGAAAAAGATTGAAACAGAAACGCAGATCTTGCGTTTGATCAGTAAATCACCTTTACAGGTAGATATTGACTTTATGAAGGTCAGCAACCATGTTTCTAAGAATACCAGTGCCGATCATTTATTGAAATTTTATGATGATTTTTCCATGTTGAAGGAGAACCATTACGATGGTCTTATTATTACCGGAGCACCGGTAGAACATTTAGAATATGAAGATGTGGATTATTGGCAAGAGCTTTGTACGATCATGGAATGGAGCAAATCCCATGTTTATTCCACCGTGCATATCTGTTGGGGTGCGCAGGCAGGCTTATATTATCATTATGGGATCCAAAAGCATTTACTTCCACATAAAGTATTTGGTATCTTCCCGCAGCTCTTGTGTGATGAATATAACTTTTTGACCAATGGCTTTGATGAGGTACATATGACACCGCATTCTCGCCATACAGCGATTGATGAAGAAGCTTTAGCAGAGGTCAAGGAACTGGAAGTTTTATCACGCTCTAATACAACAGGCTCTAATATTATTGCTACACGTGATTTTCGCCGTATCTTCATTATGGGGCATTTAGAATATGGAAAGGATACCTTAGCACAGGAGTATTTCCGTGATCTGAACCAGGGCAAAGAAATTCAGATTCCATATAATTATTTTCCTGAAGATGATCCTAGCAAAGAGCCGCTTTTTAAATGGCGTGCCCATGCCAATTTGCTTTATCGCAACTGGCTGAATTATGTATACCAAATGACACCATTTGACCTAAAGGAATTGACAACAGGATGAAATAGTCCTGTTTTCTTTTAAAATTTCATAGTATAATGATAAAAAAAGTAGGAGGTATTTTCACATGGAATATAGAGAGATGAAACATGGATATACACCATCTTTATTAGGATTTGGCTGTATGCGTTTTCCAACGAACAAGGATGGCAGCATTGATGAGAAACAAGCAACGAAAATGTTGGATACAGCCATTGCCCATGGAGTGACGTATATTGATACGGCTTTTCCTTACCATCATGGTGATAGTGAACCTTTTGTGGGCAGGGTGCTGAAAAAATATCCACGTGATAGTTTTTACCTGACAACCAAACTTCCTTTATGGGATCTTACTTCTTTAGATGATGCAAAGGTAATGTTTGAGAAACAGCTTGCGCGTTTAGATGTAGACTATGTTGATTTTTATTTGTTACATGCCTTAGACAAAGCAAAATGGGAAAAGGCAAAACAATTAGGTATTGTGAGCTATTGTGAGGAATTAAAGCAAGCAGGAAAGATTCGCAATTTTGGTTTTTCTTTTCATGATAGTTATGAGGTCTTTGAAGAAATTCTAACTTATCGTGCTTGGGATTTTTGTCAGATTCAATATAATTATGTAGATACAGATGTACAGGCCGGAGATCGTGGCTATGCTTTAGCTGAGCAGCTAGGGATTCCAATGGTCATTATGGAACCAATCAAGGGTGGTTCATTATCTTATTTGCCAGAAGATATCGCTGCCGAAATGAAGGCATACGCTCCAGAAAAAAGCATTTCTTCTTGGGCATTGCGTTGGGTTGCCAGCAAACCAAATGTGAAGGTTGTCTTAAGTGGCATGTCTAGCATGGAACAGGTCTTGGATAATCTTTCCACCTTCGAGCAATTCACACCATTGCAAGAGGAAGAACGTCAGTTGGTTGAAAGAGCAGCGAAGAAGATCAAAGAGCGTACCCGCAATGGCTGTACCGGATGTAGTTATTGTATGCCTTGCCCTTTCGGTGTAGATATTCCTAAAAATTTCAAATTGTGGAATGAGTATGCTAAATATGCCTTTGCACAAAAAACCAAAGATGCGTATACTAGTATGAAGGAAGAAGAAAAAGCTAGTCATTGTCAACAATGTGGAAAGTGTGAAACGCTATGTCCGCAAGCCTTAACTATTCGTAAGGATCTAAAATGTTTAGATGAGGAATTAACTAATTTATAAACCGATAAGATATTTGCAAACATCTCTTGCAGATATCTTTTTTATTATATACGAATTCTCTATGTTTTTGTCTTAAGTTATACAACCTAGCTGCATTTGTACATATCTTATTCTATGTCTAGGTATTTGCCATCAGCTATTTTTACCAGGTTCAATATACTAACATAGGAGGTGTTTAAGGATGACATTACAGGAGGTGCCTTTGCTTACACAGGTGGAAATCATAGCATTACATCATGAGGCACATATGAAACGCCGGCTGATGGATCTGGGCTTTGTTGTGGGTAATATCGTAGAACCTATTCTTTCCTCACCCTCCAAAGGTATGCGGGCATATATTGTAAAAGGTGGTAAGATTGCTTTGCGTGCGAGCGATGAAAAGAACATCGAAGTTCGCGAAAAGGGGGAGTTTCGTGCTGTTTGAGAAATTAATGCAGATGAATGAGGAAATTAATGAATTATATGAAAAAGAAACAAAGGGCTATACAATTGCCTTGTTGGGAAATCCAAATGTCGGAAAAAGTACAGTGTTTAATGGTTTGACAGGCATGAAACAGCATACGGGGAATTGGCCTGGTAAAACTGTTGAACTGGCTAGTGGCACTTTTACACATCATGATCGCATTCATGAAATGATCGATCTTCCTGGCACTTATTCACTTTTAGCACATTCTAGTGAGGAAGAGGTAGCACGCAATTTCGTTTGTTTTGAGAAATGTGATGTCTGTCTGGTCGTTTGTGATGCGACGATGTTAGAACGCAATATGAATTTAGTCTTACAAACCATGGAAATTACGAATCGTGTTGTAGTAATTGTTAATTTGATGGATGAAGCCGAAAAGAAACACATCCATCTGGATCTTGATAAATTAGCTAACTTATTACAGGTTGAAGTCGTTGGCATGAGTGCTCGTAATGGAAAAGGATTTCGCAGCTTAAAGGAAGCCATTGAAAAAACAGCTCAAAAACCACTGCGTGAGTGGTGTGTACTGTCTTATGATGCACAATTGCAACAGGCAATCGAAAGACTGGCACAGACTATTCATGCGCCTGGATGGAATCATCATTTTCTGGCATTAAAATTACTTGATCCGCAAGTAGAGGACGAAAAATTTTATGCCGTCTTGACGAATAAAGAGGAAGTTCAGACTATGGTCAGACAGGAACAGGAACATCTAAAAAGAAGTGGCTGCTATGAACAATTTGAGGATATCATAGTGAATGCCTTACAAAAAAAAGCGAAGATGATCTGTGATCAGTGTGTCAAGATTGAGGATGGATCCTATTTAGAAAAGGATATGCGTATGGATCGTATCGTTACGCATAAGGTGTGGGGCTTTTTGTGTATGATCGTGTTATTGGCATTGATTTTTTGGATCACAATTGCCGGTGCCAATGTTCCAAGTGCTTATCTAAGTGCCTTCTTTGTTCAATTGGAAGCATGGCTACATCAGGCTTGTGAGCAGCTGCATGTGGCAAAACTGCTAGAAGGTTTATTCGTGGATGGTATGGTAAAGACAGCAGGATGGGTCATTGCCGTCATGTTGCCACCTATGGCTATTTTCTTTCCCTTATTCACCTTATTAGAAGACTTTGGCTATCTTCCGCGTATTGCCTTTAATCTGGATGGCTTTTTTCAAAAGGCTTGTACGTGTGGAAAACAGGCATTGACTATGGCAATGGGCTTTGGGTGTAATGCAGTTGGGGTTAGCGGTGCTCGCATCATTGATAGCCCTAGAGAGCGTTTGATTGCTATTTTGACGAATGTCTTTGTGCCGTGCAATGGACGTTTTCCTACGCTTATCAGTATTATCACCATGTTTTTTGCCGGTATGTTTGCAGCACCGTGGAATGGTTTATTTGCTACGCTCCTGCTGACTCTTGTCATCTTGTTTGGTATCTTTTTGACCTTTTTGGTATCAAAAGTCTTATCGAAAACCTTATTAAAGGGTATACCTTCTAGTTTTTCTCTGGAACTACCGCCATATCGCCGCCCACAGTTTGGTAAGGTCATCCTTCGTTCTATCTTTGATCGTACTTTATTTGTTTTGGGAAGGGCCATCAGTGTGGCGTTACCAGCCGGCATCATCATTTGGTTGTTCGCCAACGTGGAGGTGCAGGGAATTACGATCTTAGCATATGTCTCCGGTTTTCTAGATCCTTTTGCGAAATTGATGGGATTGGATGGGGTAATTCTATTAGCATTCTTATTAGGATTTCCAGCAAATGAGATTGTCGTACCTATTATGATTATGGCTTATATGGCAAGTGGTTCTATGAATGATCTAAGTAATCTGACCTTACTTAAGAGTTTATTTGTTGATCATGGTTGGACATGGATCACTGCCATTTGTACGCTGCTGTTCTCCCTTGTGCATTTTCCATGTGCTACCACATTATTGACTATTCATAAAGAAACGCAAAGCTGGAAATGGACATGGCTGGCATTTCTGATTCCTACAATATTAGGAATCCTGTTGTGTATGAGTGTGAATGCTGTTGCACATCTGATTCTTCTGATTTTCCCCTTGTAATTTCAGCATAAGTTCTTTATAATAATAAAGAATACGTTGATGAGGACTAGTAGTAAAATGCCTTCACCCAGAGAGAAAAGACACCAGCTGAAAGTCTTTTTGTGAAAAGCCTTTATGAATTCACCTAGGAGTGGGAGTAATGATCCCCCGTATCACACAGCGGTTATCTGTGTATTGTAAGTAAGTGTGTCGCAAGATGAAACAGGATGGTACCGCCCATACGCATGGGTTCCTGTAGCTTGCGGCTTTTTTTATAAGCAGAAAGGAATGAAAGTATGGAAAAGCTTACAAGTATCAAAGAAGAAGGCCTTGCTAAGATTGCAGCCTGTGAAAGTTTGCATGATCTGCAAGAATTACGTGTATTGTATCTTGGTAAAAAAGGTCCGATTCAGGAAGTTATGAAATCAATGAAAGATCTTCCTAAGGAAGAACGCCCTGCCTTTGGCCAACAGGTCAATGAGGTCAAAACAATGTTTGCGGATGCGATAGAAGAACGCAAGCAGGTGTTGGAAATCAAAGAAATGGAAGAAAAGATTGAAAAGGAAAAAATTGATATCACTTTAGATGGTCAAAAGCCGAACCTGGGCAATTTACATCCTTTGATGCTCATCCAGCAGGAAATTGAAGATTTGTTTATTGGTTTAGGCTATACGGTAGCTGAAGGTCCGGAAGTAGAAGAAGACTTCTATAACTTTGAACGTGCCAATATACCAAAGGATCACCCTGCCAGAGATATGCAGGATACCTTCTACATCAATGAAGAAGAATTGCTACGTACCCACACGACTGCCGTACAAATGCGCCAATTGGAATACTATGCAAAACAAAATTGCCATCTGCCAATCAAGGTCATCTGCCCAGGTAAGGTCTATCGCCGTGATGATGATGATGCAACGCATTCTCATCAGTTTATGCAGTGTGAAGGTTTGGTTGTCGCAGAAGGCATCACCTTATCTGATTTAAAGGGAACCTTGGAATTCTTAGCACAGAAAATGTTCGGTGAAAGCCGTACGATTCGTTTCCGTCCAAGCTATTTCCAGTTTACAGAACCTAGCGTGGAAGTTGATGTTAGTTGTCATGTATGTGGAGGCAAGGGCTGCCCGGTTTGTAAAGGAACCGGTTGGATTGAAATCTTAGGTGCCGGCATGGTGCATCCAAATGTGCTACGTATGGCTGGGTATGATCCTGAGAAATGCAGCGGTTTTGCGTTTGGTGTCGGTATTGAACGTGTAGCTATGCTGAAATATGGCATTACGGATATACGTAATTTCTATACAAATGATCTTCGCTTCTTGAAGACATTTAATCGTTTCGAGTAGGAGGATGTTGGCATGATAATAAGTAAAAAATGGTTAGGACAGTACATGGATCTGTCCGATATTACGATAGAAGAAATGGCCGAACGCATTACCGATGCTGGCTTGGAAGTTGAAGGCGTTGCGCATATGTCAAGTGGCAGTAAATTGGTGATTGGTAAGGTATTGAGCTGTGAAGCACATCCAGATAGTGACCATTTGCATGTTTGTCAGGTGGATCTAGGGGATACAAGTGAGCAAATTGTTTGTGGGGCACCAAATGTTGCCGCTGGACAAAAGGTCATCGTTGCTCGTGTTGGGGCAAAGTTACCTGATGGTGAAATCAAAGCCGGTATGATTCGCGGACAAGCCTCTAATGGCATGATCTGTTCTTTATTGGAGCTTGGTGTTGATGCACATATGCTGAGTGAAGAAAGTAAAAACGGAATTGAGGTCTTGGATGAAGATGCACCTGTTGGCAATGAAGATCCATTAGGATATCTAGGCTTGGATGATGCCATTTTGGATGTTGGATTAACACCAAATCGTAACGATTGTATGGCTGCTTGGTCTATGGCTTTGGAAACCGGGGCTATCTTACATAAAGAAGTGACATTGCCCTATGAAGAAGGCAGTGCTAATATAGGAACACCTACGAAATTAAAAGTTTCCAGTGAAACAGAAAAATGTCCATTATTCTTAGGGAAGGTTATCAATCATGTGACTATCAAACCTTCACCAAAATGGATGAAAGAGCTGTTAATGGCAGCCGGTATGAAATCGATCAATAACGTGGTAGATATTTCCAATATCGTCATGTTAGAAACTGGACAGCCTTTGCATTTCTATGATATCAATGCGATTCCGGCTCAGGAAATCACGGTAAAAGATCATCAAGCATGCACATATACCGCGTTAGATGGTGTTGATTATGCTTTAACTGATGATGATATCGTAATTACCACCGAAGGAAAACCAATTGGTATTGCTGGTATTATGGGCGGTGATGATTCTAAGATTGAAGATACAACAAGTGGAATTATCATTGAAGCAGCCATCTTCCATCATGTGGCAATCCGTAATACGGCACGCCGTTTGAATCTGAATACCGATGCCAGTGTGCGTTACCAAAAAGGCATTGAACCGATGGCAACCTTCAAGGCAATGGATCGAGCAGTTGCTTTATTACGTGAATATGCAGATGCGGATGGTATTGAAGAAACTGTTCAGTATGGGGATAATCACTATACACCGGTTGCCTTTGATGTGAATCTGGACAGCATCAACAAACTGCTAGGTACAACCTTTGCCGAAGCAGAAGTTATGCAAGTATTAGAGGATTTGCACTTTGCTCCTAGCAAACAAGGGGAAAACATTCATGTCTGCATTCCTAGCTATCGTACCGATATCAGTATGGAAGCAGATATTGCAGAAGAAATCATTCGTATTTTAGGGTATGATCGTTTGCCTAGTACTTTGCCATATATGCCAGCAACTTTAGGGGCTTTAGATAATCGTCAAAGAATGCGTAGAAGAGTACGCGATATTTTAAGTAATCTTGGTTATAATGAGGCTGTCAGCTATTCTTTGGTAAGTAAAAAACATATCGAAGATGCTATCCTTCCATGCAGTCAGGATATCGTAGAAATGGCATCACCAATGAGTGAAGATCGCCGTTATGTACGAAACAGCTTACTGCCATCCTTGTTGGGATGTATTGCTTATAATCAGGCAAGAAATCAGCATGATGTAGCATTGTTTGAAATCAGTAATGTGTATGGCAATCATCATGTAGAAGAACGCTTAGCTGTTGCGGCAAGTGGTGCTTTGCAGAAAAACCGTTGGCAGAAATTCAGTGTGGATGTTGATTTCTACACGTTAAAAGGATTGGCTGAAAGCATGCTGGAAGCATTAGGCTTTAGTAATAATCGTATTCGTGTTCAAGAAAATAAATTAGATACGAAACATTTCCACCCATATCGCAGTGCAGAGTTATATTTGGGTAAAGAATTACTGGGTATTTTTGGAGAAATTCATCCGGCAATGGCAAAAGAATATGCGATTGATGATGTGTATGGCATGGAATTAAATCTTGAAGTGCTGTTAAACAATAAAGCAAGTAAGGTTAAATTTATCGAAGTCAGCAAATATCCTAGTGTATCACGCGATTTGGCATTGGTTGTTAAAGAAGATGTAAAGGTTGCGGATATCTTAAACAGCATTCGTAAAAATGGTAAATTGGGTAAAGAAAACATCATTCAAAACGTAGAAGTCTTTGATGTTTATACCGGTGAACATGTAGAAGAAGGACATAAATCAATAGCATTGTCCATCAACTTCCAGTCAAATGAGCGTACCTTAAAGGATAAGGAAATCAATGAAATCTTTGATAAAATCCTGGAAACTTTGAAACATGATGTTGATGCCCAATTACGCGCATAGACAAAAAAGTATTAGAATCAAAGCGTAGATACAGTAAAAAGATCAGGCAAAACACTGCCTGATTTTTTCTTTTTGTATGTATGTTTACGATAAAATGAATTCATAGTATGTAAGAGGATTAGTAAATGCATGGAAAAGGAATTAGTATCATTATAAATCATTTTTTTCGATTCTCAGCAATTGCAATCTTCTCCTTATTGCATGAAATAGGGATGCTTTAATATATTTGTGCAGGCGCTGGCTTTACGATAAACTATGCCAGCTAGACATCCTTCTGTGATATGATTCTTATAGTAACTTCCATAAATTTATGATTTCGTACTATTTTATGTATGTTTCATAATTATCTGTTGAATTTAGCGTAAACAAAAGACTAGTACATAGCTGAAATATGCTTACATCAGATAGTCGCTAAGGAGAAGTTTATCATAATAAGGTTTATCTTCAGCTTTTTCAATGCATTTCAATAGTTTTTTTTGTAGGAGAAATTGAATGCGTGCATGTAAAAAAGTATCATGAATTCCAACAGCTTCTTTGCTAAGAAGCTTTCCTATTACAAAGGCTTCAACAACCGGTTTATGAAATTTAGCAAAAGTTTTTATGATGAGGAAATCATAAAAAGTAAGTGGAACAGTAAGTAAGTTATTATTGATGATGGCACGTAAACTACCATTTTCCTCTTGCAATGTATGCCAGCATTGTGCATAATACTGAATCAGCGATGGGGGAGCAACTTGTTGAAGGGGAAGGTAAGAGAAGAAGGCTTCTGGGGCAACTTCACTCCAAAGATGGTTCACATTAACATGATCTCCATCATGATATTCCCAATCAGGTAGTTTCAGAAGATATACAGTATTTGAAAACTGCCATTGCTGTAATAGATGACAAAACCAATAAAATCCACAAATATCATCCGGTGTTTGGCTGTACCAGATACGGATTGTTTCTTTTTCTTGTAAGCGTTTCTTTAACATCGTCATTTGCTGCTTGGTTTGTTCTATGCAATCCTTAGCCATTTGTGTTCCACTAGGAAGATCTTTTGGTAAATCATGATAAAGCTGCTGCAGTATATCTTGACGTTGGGAAAAGAACAGCTCTTCAGAAATCTTTCCAACAGTTAACATAAGGGAAAAACAAAACACATTTTCCCCTACATATGCTTGAAAAGAAGGTGGGATTTCTGTTGGCAAGGTGGTTTGTGAAGAAGATTGCTGATTGTGCAAAAGGGCATGAGCCATTTTTAAACCGCCACCGGCACTTTCTGTAAATGTGATTTCAATCATGAAAGAACCTCCTTTTAGAAGTGATGTTTGTAAAAAGGTGCATGTTAATTTTCATGCACCAAACGAAAGATCAAAATTTGTGGTCTGGCAAACAAACGCATATCCATATTAACAGTCCCCAAACCATTGGAAACATAGAGCTTAGTTTCATTGATGCTATATTTACCATGTGAATATGTATCAGCACCTTCACTTTTCTGTAAAGCTCCTATCAATGGCAAATAAATTTGACCACCGAGAGAATGACCACTGAGGATGATATCTAAATACTTTGTGTTAATTTCATTATTATTAATGATATCAGGACAATGCGTTACCATAATATTAAATTCATCAGAACTAATGTTATCAAAAGGCTTGGATACATTTGGGTTGCCATTGATCATGGAATCTAAGCCAATGAGTGTAATGCTATCTTTACTGCCGTTGCGAATTTGCAATTTCTTATTGGTGATAATTTCAAAATCACTGTTATAAAGAATAGTGGTGACTTTTTGCTTGGCTTCTTTGCTTACTAGATCTTCATCTCCTAATACAGCAAATTTACCTAATGGAGCTTTAATATTTTGTAACAGGGAAGTAATTTCACGCACGGTTTGTGAATCGGGTTTTTGTTCTTCAAAGGAAGTAAAGACATCGCCGCCAAAGATAACAATGTCAGCCCCTGCGGTTTCTAAGGTTTCCATCATGGTAGAAAGTCTTTCTTTTTTCATAAACCCATGATATTTGATATCGCTTATAAAAGCAATTTTAATATCATTCATTGAAGTGGGGATTTTTGTACTACTGATTGTTTCATTTACAAGCTTCACATGATCCACAGAATAGTAGATAGAATAAAAGAAAACACCTGCAATTAGAAGGGCAAAAAGTAATAATACAGAAACAATTTTTACTAGTTTTTTCACCATGCTGTTTACACCTCATATTCTCATTTATTTTACCATAAAGAAGAGGATAAGAAAATAAAAACCGAAGGTTTCCTTCGGTTAAGATGGTTCATGTGTTGTTGGTTTTCGTGGCGTTTTTCGTTGATTGACGCGTGTGGCTCTAGCTTGTGCCATGGCTGCCATAGCCGCTTTTGAATTAATGATAACAGGAATAACGATAGGATTACGATGTGTCTTATTGTATAAGAACGGTTCCAAAGTAGAACGCACGCAATTCTTTAAATCAGAAAAGGTTGTACGCTGTTTCATTTTTTCCTTCAATGCATCGTATACAATCATTTCTGCTTCTTTCAATAAGCCCTGACTATCTTTAATAAAGACAAATCCACGAGATACAATAACAGGTTTGCATAACACTTTATTTTCTTTTGAATCAATCGCTATGATAGCTGCAACTAATCCATTATCCGCCAAAATCTTACGATCTTTTAAAACGGCAGTAGATACACCGCTGATATCATTGCCATCAACATAAATATCATCAGCCGCAATACGGAAGCTGCTTTCGTATACATGGTGATTACGCAAAATCAATACATCCCCATTTGCACAAGTAAAGATATTTTCTTCAGGAATACCAGTCTCCATAGCTGTTTCTTTGTGCTGTTTCAACATTTTATATTCCCCATGGACAGGCATGAAGTATTTCGGCTTAATCAACTGCAGCATCAATTTCTGCTCTTCCTGTGAGGCATGGCCGGTCGTATGCAAATTACCTAAAATTGATTTTGTCAGGACATTTGCCCCGGCTTTAAATAATTTGTTAACAACCTGATTGACACTAGCTCCGTTACCAGGTATCGGAGAAGAAGAGAAAATTACGGTATCACCAGGAATCAGTTTGATGAAACGATGTGTTCCATTCGCAATACGAGACAATGCCGCAAGTGGTTCTCCTTGGCTGCCGGTACATACGATACATGTCTTTGATGCTGGTGTATGAGAAAGCTGTTCCGGTTTTAAGAAGTGTTCTTCACCAACCTTGATCTTACCCATTTTACGTCCAATGGTTACAACATTCTCCATGCTACGTCCAAAGATAATGACCTTACGTCCACAAGCAACAGCCGCTTCTAAGATTTGCGAAACGCGATAGACATTACTAGCAAAGGTTGCTACAATTAAACGTCCATCCGTTTTTTTCATGGTATCTAAAATTTCTGCTGCCACTTTCTTTTCAGAAATGGAAAAATCCGCTACACCAGAGTTGGTAGAATCACTCATTAATAAGTCTACGCCAATCTGTCCCATATAAGCCATGACCTGATAATCAGCATTGCTGCCAACCGGTGTCAAGTCAAATTTAAAGTCACCAGTTTCAACAATACGCCCATTTGGCGTATTAATCAAAATACCCAAAGAATCAGGTATCGAATGTGTCGTGTTGAAGAAACCACATGTGAAATGTTGCATCTTGACCGAACTACGATCATTGATTTCTACGATTTTAACGCCTCTTAGCATTTTACGTTCTTCTAATTTTTTATTGATTAACGCTACCGCAAAAGCCGGTGCGTAAATAGCTTCGATATCAACACTTTTTAAAAGGAAGGGAATTCCTCCAATATGATCCTCATGACCATGCGTGATAATTAATATTTTACGTTTACGATTATTCTTCACCAGATAGTTATAATCTGGAATGACATAATCGACACCGAGAAGATCGTCCTCAGGAAAACGAACACCAGAGTCAATGATTAAGATTTCATTCTCGTGTTCAAAGCAGTACATATTTTTTCCGACTTCGCCTAATCCGCCCATTGCATAAATTAGCGTATCGCCTCGTTCGGTATTTATTTTATTATAACTGTCTTTATTCGTTGTATCCTGACTGATTCTCGGTGCACGATTTTTATTTGTTGTATGATGATTTATCATAATAACTCCTTTCTTACTATATTTGATATGCACCCTATATCTTTTTCTATTATAACATAAATCAGCGAAAATAATCAGCTTCTGTATCTTTTTTTCATTTAACTACCTGTTTTGGGCATAAAAAATGCTCTTAATGAGCATTTATTCAATAACCTTAGCGTCTGGAATTTCCTGCCAAGGATTCGTAACATTGATATGATCATAAAACAAAGTACCATTGAAATGATCCATTTCATGTTGTAATACAATGGCGAGATAACCGCTAGCTGAAATTACGATTTCTTCATTACGTAATAAATCAAAGCCTTTGACCTTAATGCGGGCAGC
The DNA here is from genome assembly GCF_982403165.1 of Longicatena sp. Classification (NCBI taxonomy): domain Bacteria; kingdom Bacillati; phylum Bacillota; class Erysipelotrichia; order Erysipelotrichales; family Erysipelotrichaceae; genus Longicatena; species Longicatena sp. The sequence continues at coordinate 24,930 of NZ_CEVYEL010000016.1, read as the reverse complement.
TCGAGGAACGATGCCTTCATGTTCTTCTTCTACAGATAAACAGCCTTCACCGTTTTTCAGATATGCTTTTTGAATTGATTCAGAAATAATCTTAGGATTTGCTAAAGCAAATTCATAATCTTCTTCTTCATCTTTAGGAACAACAACAGCAAGCATTTTTTTAGGAATTCCTAATTGAATCGCCGCTATGCCGACGGCTGGGCGTAGGTTCTGCTTTTCTGCCAGTTCACTGTCTTGTGAGTCACGAACATATTGCAACATGTCCATTAACAATTCTTTATCTTCTTCATGCATCGGAATTGGTACGGTGACGCTTTTTTCTCTAACGATAGGATCACTATCCTTAACGATGTTATCATAATTAAAGCTCATATACAGACTCCTTTTCTTTCGTTCTTTATTTTATACGCTTTTCTTTCAGAATGGAAGAGTTTTGCTAAATAAATATTAAAAAATGATATAGAATATGATATCATTAAGAGTACATGAAAGAAAGGAGAATGTCACTTGCGGATAAAAAATATAATTGTATCTTTAAAGATGCCAAAGAAATTTGATGTGGCGCTGCAGGCAGCTGTGTTGATCCTAATTGCTTTTGGTACTTTAATGATCATTTCAACGAATGCCGGAAAGGCCGGTGGCTTACTGGTTCTGGTGAAAGTTATCCTCAAACAGATGGCTTTTGTGGTATTCTCATATGTCTTAATGACTTTTTTTGCTAATAACTTTACGATGACAAGGGCAAAGAAGCTTTATCTTTATGCTGGTTTAATACTATTAGGCTTATTGGCATTTACTTTAGTATCAAAAGAAACGTTTGGTTCTAAAGCATGGATTCAAATTCCGATTCCTGGAATGGAGGTCACTTTGCAGCCTTCGGAATTTGCTAAAATCTTCATGGTGGTTATCATGGCTGTGTATGTAGAATTGGCAGGTCGCAAAAACTATGATTTTTGGACAATTGTGCGCATTCCAGTCATATTCTTTATTGTTTTCTTTGTGATAATTTTATTTCAGCGTGATTTAGGTACGATGTTGGTATTGACGATGATCACGATAATCTGCTTTTTAATACCTTCCCATCGCAGTTTAAGAAAAGCACAGCGTACGGTAAAACTGTTACTCATAGTTGGCACAGTATGTACATTGTTCCTTATGAGTGAAACCGGAAGTACGATGGTAGCAAAACTGCCTGTTTTTAAACATGTAAGTAGTCGTGTGGATATCGCCATCGATCCTTTCCAACATCCGCATGGTGTAGGGTATCAATTGATTAATGGCTTATATGGTTTCGCCAGAGGCGGTATCACAGGTGTAGGTTTTGGTAGCTCTATTCAAAAATATGGATATCTTACACAGTCCGATAATGATTTCATCCTCTCTATCGTTGTAGAAGAATTAGGCGTGTTTGGATTAGGTATCGTAGTAATCGGCTACTTGCTTATTTTACAACGCTTATTCTATTATGCTTTTCATACGCAAAGTGAAGGCTATAAAATTATTTTGATTGGTACCGGCATGTATATTTTTGTACATTTTGTTTTGAATGTCGGTGGTGTCAGCGGATTGATACCGTTGACTGGTGTACCATTATTGTTTATATCCAGTGGCGGTAGTTCTTTGATGTCTATCATGAGTGCCATAGGAATATCTCAGGGGGTCATCTCACGCATTCGACGTCAGGGCAGTGTGAAAGTAGGCGTAGATAAAAAAAGAGCCCCAAGGGGTAGGGACTCTTTAAGAAAGGGAAGAGGAGAAACAAAGATTGGGGGGTAGCAACCATTTACTTGGTTGCACTAGTATGATGCCCATCCAATTTTGGTTTATACATAAGGAGTTGAAAAAAATGCGAATAGTTGCAGGAAAATTTCGTTCTCGTGTTATAGAGGCAGTAGATGGGGATGCGACACGGCCTACTTTAGATAAAGTAAAAGAGGCAGTATTCTCAAGAATTGGACCATATTTTGATGGTGGTGAGATGCTGGATTTGTTTGGTGGTAGTGGAAATATGTCTTTGGAAGCTATCAGTCGTGGCATATCCCATTCCATCCTTTGTGATATTCATGGCAAGGCGATTGCGACTATACGTCGGAATATTAAAACATTAGGCATTCAGCAAAATTGTGAAATATGGAAGATGGATTACAAGAAAGCTCTAGCAGCTGCTAGTGAACAAGGAAGAAAATTTGATCTTGTTTATCTAGATCCACCTTATCAAAAACAACAGATTGATTGGATCTTAACTTACTTGGAGGAACATGATCTGCTTTCTTCAGGAGCTGATGTTGTTTGCGAAAGTCTTAAAGAGGATTCCTTTAAAGAGTATTATGGAACATTAGAGCAGGTAAAAGATGCCACCTATGGCATTACGCGTATTACATATTATAAGAAGAGGTAAGGGTGAAAACTTGATAAAAATGGGGAACTTAAAAATACGGCAAAGGTACTTATTTAAATTAAGCAAATAAGAAATACCATTTACTTCCACATGCTCTATAGTGTTCTTTCCTAAAAACTATAAAACAACTAGTGGTAAGTGTGTTTAGAAAATTTGTGCCCGCATGTAGCGAAAGAATGGAGGCCATTATGAAAAAAGCCATTTTTCCCGGCAGCTTTGATCCAATCACCAATGGACATCTGGATATTATCACCAGAGCTAGCCATTTGTTTGATGAAGTTATTGTTGTCATATTAGAGAATTCAGAAAAACGTTCTGCGTTCACTTTAGAAGAGCGCCTACAGTTTATGAAAGCAGCCTGTGCGAAATTAGCGAACGTACGCATTGATCACGATACCTGTCTGACGGTAGAATATGCAAGAAAACATGGAGCTTCTGCCATCATTCGCGGTGTTCGCAGTGTGAAGGATTATGAGTACGAACGCGATATTGCTAGTATCAATCAGCATATGGCTGAAGATATTGAAACAATCCTTTTATTTGCTTCTCCTTCACAATCTTTTGTATCTAGTACCATCATTCGGGAAATGGTACGCTATGGTCAAGATATTTCCGCATTTGTGAATGATGAAGTAAGGAAGGCATGTGTACAACGTTTAAAAGATGAAGAAGGTAAATAGAAAAGGGAAGAAATCCAACACGCTTAGGATTGATCATAGCAGTGTTGGATTCTTTTATTTCATATATTCATCAACATCGTATGATTATATAAAAAGATGGTCTTGTTGAGACTTGATAAAGGAGAAATCAAATATGCGATACGTAATAAGTAAGAAATACGTAAGAAGAAAGCATGGTAACGATTCATAAAAAATGGTATACTAAATAGGAAGTCAACAGAAAGGATGAGTGTATGAGCACACACTTTAAACCGCCTGGAAAAGAGGCAATGAAAAGTAAAACCATTACCTCAATCTGTATGCTGGCAATTATCATCAGCTTGTATGCGACTTGTTATATGTTGTTTTTTAGAACAGTTGATGTTGATTTAACAAAGGACATTTCTATTGTATATGATGGAGAAAGTGGTTCTGCCAGTGTTAAGGTTTTTAATAGTATTACGGATTACAATCAACGGAAACAAGAATTTATGGATTCCGTTGCGTATAAGGTTTCACCTAAGAAGAATTTGCAAAATGGCGATACGCTTTTGATAAGCAGCACCTATGATGAAGATTTGGCGGATCAATACCATATTCATCCCATTCATACGATACGAAAGATAACAGTAGAAAATTTACCGGAACGTTTAAGCAGTGTCGATGAATTGCAACCAGCTTTTTTGAAAGAAATCAATCAAAGAGGAACCAGTTATTTAAAAAAGAATATGGAACAGATTTTAAATGAAGATTTCACTGATTTCTACATTAATTCGAAACCAGAACTACAAGAGCAAAAATTAATGTATCGTATTTTTATGGATGCAAACAAGAAAAGTAATAAAGACCGAATCTTAGATATTTATGCCATAACGGCAAAAGGTCAGGTCAATGTTTCCGCAAAAGGTGAAAAGCTAGAAGAGAAGGAAAGTACGATTTATTATATGATTACATATAATGAAATTAATACCTCTTTCATGTTACGTGAGGAAAATATCTATGGTGAAAAACTGATTTATAGTGGTACAAAAGATTTAACAAATCAAAAAGTGTTTGAAAAAGTCATTCAGAATAAATATGGGAAACAATTCCATATAACATTTTTAGATTTACCTGTGTATACCGATGACAAATAACAATGACCATGGATAGCTTCTTATATGGAATGGCATGATACGAAGCGTAATAAAAAAAGGATTCATTTCACAATTAATGGATCCTTTTTTATACCTTTATTAAGTGCTATCGTGATAACAAAGTCATACAGTCTTTAAGAGTTCAGCCAAAGCCTCTAGATCTTGTTTTTCACTTTCATGAAATTGAATGACACAAGCATCTTCCTTTGAATAACGTGGAATTAAATGGATATGGAAATGCGGAACGCTTTGTCCAGCCACTTCATTTACATTACTAAGAATGTTCATTCCTTCTGCTTGCAATGTTTTACATATTCTATTAGCCAGCTTTTGAGCAACTTCCATCATGTGTTTCAAGGTTTTACTGTCACATTCTAAAAAGTTATCATAATGTTGCTTAGGAATTACCAGAGTATGGCCCTTGGTTACTTGTGAGATATCTAAAAAAGCCATGACCTCATCATCTTCATAAAGGCAATAGGAGGGAATTTCCTTTGCGGCAATCTTACAAAAAATACACATCTTATGATCATCCTTTCTGTAACGTCATTATAACAGAATTCAGATAAAAGAAAAAGAGCGGCAACGCTCTTATTTCTGGGTAATATAGCTTTCGTTTGTGCTCTTAATCTGATTTAAGATATCAATATCATAGATTGTAAAGTTATACTTCTTCAAATAATGTTCCATCATGGTGTTTGATAAATCACTAACACCAGCAACTAAAGCGTCATTTGCTTCATCAGCAAAACTACTAGGATCAATATTTGTTAAATTGACAAGATAATAGGTTTTACCTTCTGTATCTTCAATCACTTCTTTGATAAGTCCCTTACTGGATGTTGCAGTAATTTTACTGAAAACAACATCAGGAAGTCCAGATCCGCTGAAGTAGATTTTTTCACTTCCATCATAGGTTCCTGTCTTGCCATATTTTTTAGCTACTGTTTTCGCACTATCGCCTTTTTTTAAGGCAGCAAGTGCTTTTTCGGCATTTTCTTGCTTTTCTATCTGAATCACATTCGCTTTTACCGGATGGTATTTTTCAAATAATGTTTTTTGATTGTCTTTTGCATATTTCTTTAATAATTCTTTGTTTAATAAAGAAGGGTAGCTCGCTTTTTCTAAATATTCTTCTTCACTGTTGAATCCATAACTTTTAATAGCATTTAGAAAGGCTTCTTCGCCGCCAAACGTTTTTTTCGTGGATGCCAATGTCTTTTTGGCCTCTTTTTTCATATCTTCGCTAAGCTTGATACCTTCTTTTTCATATATTTTATTTTGTACTAATTCTATTGTAGCACTGCCACCATTGCTGCCTTTTAGCAGATTATACAATTTATCTTTAGTTATTGTCGTATCGCCAACGCTTACTAATTTTTCACTGCCATTCGATATATCCGCAACGGCATCCTTACATCCTGTAAGAGTTGCCAGCATGGCGAATGCACATACGATAAGTCCTGCTTTTTTCATTTCCATGCCTCCTTATTTGCTTTCCAGGGATGCCTGGATGTCTTTTTTGATATCATCATTACCATATGTTACATCTAATTTCTTCATGGCTTCACTGATGTATTTGCTTGCTAAATCACTATTTGCGTTTTCAATAGCGCTATAGATGGAGTCTTTTGCTTTTTTATCCTTTAGGATAGCATCTTTATCGGTTTCTTCTACCTTGATCATATGCCAACCATTGTAATTGTCATTACTTTCTTTGACCCAATTGCTAACTTCACCTTTTTTCATCTTCAACGCCTGTTTCTTAAAGCTGTCTACAAAGCCTGTTGTAGAGTCCATGTATCCAAGATAGCCGCCTTTTTCAGCACTTGATGTGTCGCCTTTATCCTTATATTTCTTAGCGACTTCGGCAAAACTCATGGTCTTTAAATCTTTTTCAATTGCTTTGACGGTTTTCATCTCTTCCTCAGTAGGATTGTTAGCATCTTTCATTTTCACTAAGATATGAGAAACCGTACGTCCCTTGTTTTTCTCATAGAGCGGTGTAAATAATTCCTCCATATGTTTGTCGATGTAGTCTTTCTGCATTTTTGACATTTTTGCTTGTACGTTACAGAAATAATCTAATTCATCTTCTTGGAATCCATATTTTGCTAATTCTGTTTTCAAATACTCTTCAGCGCTCTGACCAGAACTGCTCGCCTGATTTTGCGCATTGCTGTTCAAATACTCTTTTAATTGATCTGCAGTTTTTTCAATTTCATCTGTAGATTTGACGCTTTCATCAATAACAGCTGCTTGGAAACGCAGATATAAAAGGGTATTACCACCGTTTGATTTGTACATGGAATCATACAGATCATCAGCTGAAATACTTTTTCCATTGATCGTTGCAATGACATCTTTACCATTTTCGCTTTTACCAGGGAGCTTGCCCTTATTTGTATCATAGATGATAAATACGGTAAATCCGATGAAAATAAGTGCAATCAATACAACGAACCATTGCTTCTTTAATGTGTCTATCATATAGGTCCTCCTAAACTCATACTGTTTTATTATAATAAATATGGAGATAAATTGCAATTTTTTCAAAAGGATTACGACAATTTCCCATAAACCTTCACTTATCGTTCACATTGCATAAGACTTTATAATCGTTACAATTGTGAATCAAAAGAAAATTTGGTATGATAATACTGTTTGAAAGGATGATATACATGAGTTGTTTAAAAATAGATGATCTGCATGTAGATGTGGATGGAAAACAGATATTAAAAGGTGTAAATTTGGAAATACATGAGCATGAAACACATGCGTTGATGGGTCCAAATGGGAATGGAAAAAGTACATTGTTAGCTGCCATTATGGGAAATCCCAAATACCATGTAACACGTGGTAGTATTACGTTAGATGGTCAGGATGTCTTAGCCATGGAAGTAGATGAACGTAGTAAAGCTGGACTTTTTTTAGGTATGCAATATCCAAGTGAGGTTAGCGGTGTTACGAATTCTGATTTTTTAAGAGCGGCAATGAATGCAAGAAGAGAACGTCCGATTCCTTTATTCACGTTTATCCGTGAAATGGAAAAAACAGTAAAAGAAATGGAAATGAAACCGGATTTGGCACATCGTTTCTTAAATGAAGGGTTTTCTGGTGGTGAAAAGAAACGTAATGAGATTGTTCAGATGAAGATGTTGAAACCATCAATTGCAATGCTTGATGAAATAGATTCAGGCTTAGATGTCGATGCATTGAAATTGGTAGCTAAAATGATCCATGAAATGCAAATCGAACAAGGCATGGGATTGGTCGTAGTAAGTCATTATGCACGCTTTTTGGATTTATTAAAGCCAACACACGCCCATGTTTTAGTGGATGGTGCTATTGTGGTCAGCGGTGGCAGTGAGTTAATAGAAAAAATCGATCAAGAAGGTTATGACTGGATTGAAAAGGAATATCATGTGCAGGTCGTAAAGGAAGAAAAGAAAAAAGTTGCGTTGTTGCAGCAATGTGCTGCAGGAACCAAAGGTGTTTAATATGGAACTGCATGTATCAACATCTGGCTTTCAGGTGATAACGCTTGATGATAACGAAACACAATTTAATCTTCATGTAGACAAACACCTGAACGTAAAACTGGCAATTCCATATGGTGGTATAGAGGCATTAAGAACCTCTTGTATTGAATTAGAAGAAGGAGCTTCCCTTACGATCTTGATGAAGAATGTAAAACAGCAAAAGAATATGTTGAATCAGCAGGCTGTTTTACATAAAGATGCAATATTAACAATCGCCTATTGGGAAATTGAGGATGGGGCATCACAGATTAGACTGGATGTACAATTGATGGAAAGTGGTGCGCAGGTAATGGTGCGCAGCGCTTGTATTGCCAAAGAACAAAAAGACTTTTATGTGAAATGTCATCATGAGGTAGCACATACGAAAAGTCAAATGGAGCATTATGCGATCGTCGAAGATGAAGGTAATTATCGCATGGAAGCTATTGGTAAGATCGTTAAGGGTGCACATGCCAGCGAATCGCATCAGACAACACGCGTTTTGACTTTGAGTGATCATCACAACAGTGAAGTTGTGCCTGTGCTTTACATTGATGAAAATGATGTAAAGGCAAGTCATGCGACGACGCTTGGGCAACCGGATGAAAATCAATTATATTATTTACAATCACGCGGATTAAGCCGTTCACAAGCATTAGGTCTTTTGACAGTCGGCTATTTAATGCCTATCAGTGATTTGTTTGATGATGCGACATATCATGATGAAATGAAAAATGAAATCGAAAAGAGGGTGGGATTGCATGCTTAATGTAGAAAACATCCGTCAGGATTTTCCAATGTTGCAAGGAAAAATGATGCAACAACATCCATTAATTTATTTAGATAATGGAGCAACGACGTTAAAACCACGTGCTGTGATTGATGCTGTTGTTAAATATTATGAAGAGTATGGTGCCAATGCACACCGTGGAGATTATGATCTCAGTTATTTTGTAGATCAGGAATATCAGCAGACAAGAGAAGATGTGGCAGCTTTCTTACATGCGGAAAGTGAAGAAATTGTCTACACATCAGGTGCTACAGCTGGCTTAAACATGGTGGCTTACGGTATTGGAGAACGTTTGCTGCAAGAAGGCGACATCGTTTTAAGCAGTGAGGCAGAGCATGCCTCTTGTGTATTGCCGTGGATGCGTGTGGCTACCAAATGTCATGCTAGCTTAGCCTACATCCCTTTACAAGAAGATGGACGCATCGATATGGACATGCTGGAACAAATGATGAATGAGCGTGTCAAGGTTATTGCATTAGCACATATTGGCAATGTACTTGGCTATATCGCACCAATGAAGGAAATTTGCGCCCTGGCCCATCGTTATGGAGCTATCGTTGTTGTTGATGCTGCACAAAGTGCGCCTCATATGCCAATCGATGTTAAAGATATGGATTGTGATTTTCTGGCGTTTTCTGCGCATAAGATGTGTGGACCTACTGGTGTTGGTATCCTATATGGCAAGAAAGCATTACTTGCGCAAATGGAACCAATGCTGTTGGGCGGTGACAGTAATGCACGTTTTGATGTTTGTGGAAATATCCAGTTAAAGGATGCCCCCTATAAATTTGAAAGTGGTACACAACCAATCGAAGGTATTTTTGGATTGCATGCAGCCATACGTTATTTGCAGGCAATTGGGATGAAAGAAATCCATCGTTATGAACAACAATTGCATGCGTATGCTGTAGCCAGATTGAAACAGATGGATAATATTATCCTTTACAATGAAAACAATGATACCGGCATCATCACCTTTAATGTGAAAGGGGTGTTTGCACAAGATGCGGCTACCTTCTTTAATGCAAATGGTATTGCCGTAAGAAGTGGACAACATTGTGCTAAATTATTAAATGAAGTATTACAGACAAGTGCGACGATTCGTGCCAGTTTGTATTTCTATAATACCAAAGAAGAGATTGATCGTTTCTTAGCTGTATGCGCAAATGCAACTATGGAAACATGTTTAGATGTATTTTTCTAGCAGGAGGAAGTAAGATGAATAATTTCATGAACGATCCCATGATGCTACGTTCGATCATCATGGATCATTACGAATATCCCAGAAATCATGAATTGAAGAAAGAGGATGGCTATCTACAGAAACATATGGCCAGTGAATCTTGTATCGATGATATTTATGTGCAAAGCAAGATAACAGATGGAATCATTGAGGATATACGTTTTGATGGTGTGGCATGCACCATTTCAACTTCCTCAACTTCCATCATGAGTGAGCTTTTACAAGGGAAAACCATCGATGAGGCAAAAAAAATAATTGCTAATTATTATCAGATGATTGATGGCAAAGATTTTGATGAAAATGTTTTACAGGAGGCGATTGCCTTTCATAACGTAGGAAAGCAAGCAAATCGCATCAAATGCGCTACGATCGGCTGGAAAGCAATGGAAGAGCTGATTGAGGAAAGCGAGGCTAAAAAATGAGTGATATGCAGATACCTAGTGAAGATTATAAATATGGTTTTCATGATGAAGATATAAGCCTTTATAAAACGAAACAAGGATTAACAGAGGAAACAATACGGGAAATATCTCGTATTAAACAAGAACCAGAATGGATGCTGAATTATCGTTTACAAGCATTCGCTAAATTTATGGAAATGCCAATCCAGGATTGGGGACCAGAACTTTCGCGACTGAATTTTGATGAATATACATATTATATCAAGCCTAGTGATAAAACAGAGCAACGTTGGGAAGATGTACCAGAAACGATTAAGGAAACGTTTGACAAGCTGGGAATACCAGAAGCAGAAAAGGAATTCTTAGCCGGAGTGACAACACAATATGATTCCGAAGCTGTATATCATAACATGTTAGAGGAAGTAGAGAGAAAAGGGGTGATTTTTCTTGATACGGATACAGCTTTAAAAAAACACCCTGATCTTTTTAAAAAGTATTTCGGTAAGCTCGTACCGTATACCGATAATAAATTTGCAGCTTTGAATAGTTGCGTTTGGAGCGGAGGAAGTTTTATTTATGTGCCTAAGGGCGTTCATTTAGAAAAGCCGCTACAGTCTTACTTCCGTATCAATACCGAACGTATGGGGCAATTTGAACGTACGCTGATCATTGTAGATGAAGGTGCAGATGTACACTATGTAGAAGGCTGTACAGCACCGATTTATTCAAAAGATTCATTGCATGCGGCGGTTGTTGAAATTTTCGTTCATAAAAATGCCAGATGTCGCTATTCCACTGTTCAAAATTGGAGTGATAATATTATCAATCTAGTTACAAAACGTGCAAAAGTTTTTGCGAATGGCAGTATGGAATGGATCGATGGCAATATCGGATCAGGTGTCAATATGAAATATCCTGCTTGTATATTAGCGGAACCATATGCAAAGGGAATTTGTGTTTCTATTGCTGTAGCTGGGAAAAAGCAAATCCAGGATGCTGGTGCGAAAATGATACATCTGGCAGAAGATACGTATAGCAACATTATTTCAAAATCCGTATCACGAAATGGCGGTGAAGTAAATTATCGCGGGTTGGTATTCCATGGTCCAAAGGCACAACGGGCGAAAAGCAAAGTGGAATGTGATACCTTAATTCTTGATAAACAATCTCGCAGTGATACGATTCCAACGAATGTTTCAAAGAATAAGACAAGTCAGATTGAACATGAGGCAACGGTTTCTAATATCAGTGAGGAACAGCTGTTTTACCTCATGAGCCGCGGTTTATCACGAGGACAGGCAACTGAGATGATTGTAATGGGCTTTTTAGAACCATTTACCAGAGAATTACCAATGGAATATGCAGTTGAATTAAACCAGCTGTTAAAACTGGATATGAGTGATTCTATCGGATGATGAAAGAAACTGTGCGAAAGCTTGCTCTTGCTCGTCGTAATGCTTTGACGCAAAGGGAGATAGCATGCAAAAGTAAAGCCATTGTCCAACGCTTAGAACCATATTTAAAAGGTACCATTGCCTTATATCGTAGTTATGGCAATGAAGTTTGCATAGATGATGTACATCTAAAGAGCTATGGGCTTCCAGTAGTATTACACGATACTTCCATGTGTTTTCGCATGTGGTATAAAGGTTGTAAAATGAAAAAAGGAGCTTATGGAATTCAAGAGCCAATCGAAGGAAAAGTGCTTTTGGCTGATGAACTGGATGTGATCGTCGTGCCAATTGTAGCCTTTGATGAACATCTATATCGTTTGGGACATGGAAAAGGATATTATGATCGTTATTTGAAACAATGCAGGGCTCTTAAAATTGGTGTGGCTTTTGACTGTCAACAGGTTGAAAAAGTACCAATAGAACCACATGATGTGTGTTTGGATATGATTATTACAGAAACATGCATACGTAAGAAAGATCACTTATGATCTTTTTTTCATGCTAAAAGACAAAGCATACATAGCAGTGCTATGCTAGACTTTAAGTTTTCTTCATTTTCAAGTTTGATGCAAGACTTATTATCAATCGACATACACATGTTTAGAAACTATCAAATGTTCAACCATACATTACTAAAAAATTATATATAGTTATACGACAAAAGGTAGTAAGGAATACCATGTGAAAGCAATATAAAACGAAAGAAAAGGCAGTAATCGCAAATATGTGTTTACAGAATATGTAATTTTTATTTTATGTTATGTTTCTGTGTTGCTTTTTATAGAAATGAGTGGTATATATTACTATATGTTATAACAATTAGAAATATATGGAAAGAGGTGTAGAGATGGAACAAGAAAAGACATTATATGAGTATGTTTACCGCATGATTTTGCATACGATTCATAATGGAAAATATCGTTATAATGAAGAACTTCCATCTTTAAACACCTTATGTAAAGCGTATGGTGTTGGGCGTAATACCATGCGCACAGCATTACAAAAATTGCAAAGTCATGGTTATGTTGTGCTTGAAAAAGGCAGCCCGGCTAAAGTGTTGTTTGATATTAATGATTTTGATAACAATGTACAATATCGCCAGACTATGCTAGACTCTTATCAAATGATTTATGATGTTTTCACGGTAATAGAATGGATCATGCCGGATATTAGTGTTATTTGTATGCGTAATGCAAGCAAAGAACAAATAAAGGGATTAGAAGAAAAGGTCATTGCGTTATCACAACGTCAGTTGGTGAATGAAATTGACGTCTATGAGTACCTATATGATCTTTATCTTTATGTATTATCTTTTTTAGATAATCCGATATTAAATGATTTGTTTTTAACATTAATGAATTCTCTTACTTTACCGCTTGTTCAAAACGAAGAAGAGCATAAAAAATTAACAAACAATTTTGATGCTATGAAGAAAACCTTTACGATAGCTCTGCGTTTTGTATTAAAGGGAAATGATTTCATGCTTCGTAAATTAATCTATGCATTATGTAAAGGAATAAAGAATATTACTTTAAGTTATACCAAACGTTTGACTCAGGGGATGACGATAAAGGAAAAGGCGAAATTCAGTTGGGTCAGCAATCGCTCACAAGAATATTTATACACACGTGTAGTAACGGACATCATGAACGATATCAAAACAGGTATTTATCATAATGGGGATTTATTGCCATCTTTGGCAAAGCTTGCGACACTGTATGAAGTCAGTGAGCGGACAAGCCGTAAAGCGGTCAAAAAACTGAATGAATTTCATATTGTCAATACAATAAACGGCATTGGCAGTCGTATTCAACTCGATGATCAAACGATTAAAGATTTCATGAAGAGTGCAGATGATCATATGTTGAATGGGTTACAGCATTATCGCCATAGTTTGCAGCTGTTGGATTTATTTGCTGGTTTTATATTTCCGCATGTACAAAATCAATTTAATAAAGAACGTTGTCAATCATTAGCTGATAAAATAGGTGAATTGGATGTGTTTACATTCGATGAATACTTCCAGCTTCTTTTCACAGAAGAAAATGATTGCCTGCGGGTAATTTATGAAGAGCTGAATAAACCTATGAATTGGAATTTGATAGCTTGTATCATGGCTGATAAACAGGAGATGATTAATGAAATTAAAGCCCTGCAACCACTTTATTGTGAGCATCTACGAAAACGACATTTTCATAAGATGAATGAAATCATGCATCAGGTTTTCGCAATACGCTTGCAAATGGCAGATATGGCAATTGCTGCTTGTCAAAAAGCGTTCCAATAAGACACCTTATTTTGAAATACTATTTAGAATAATATGATACTCATAACTCCAAAACGGCAGTAGACATTACGATATTTTATATTATGTGAAAGGCAGATGTTAGTAAGCATCTGTTTTTATATTGCTTTGTTAAATTATAACAACAGTATATCATACAACAAAAAGAATTTATTTGGTAAAAATATAACCATTTGTTTTTAGAATTCTTGTTATGTTTTTTATATATAATTGCTTTTTACGGTCAAAAATCTACAAATTGCTTGAAAATTCAACTATATATTATATAATTTAAGCAGTACTATATAGTTCAAGGTGCGTTGTTAGGGAGAATTGAGGTGAATGGTGGCATGAATGAAACAACAACTGCAAAAAAAGAAAAAACATATGTAAATTATCTTTCAGAAAAAAAACGAAATAAGGCCATTTATGCGATGTTGCCTTATTATGAAAATGTCATCATCTTAGGGGATTCATTAGCAGAGTCAATTCTGGATTATCGATTATTACGAAAGAAAAATGTTATAGCGAAGCGAGGGCGCTGTGTGGATATGATTGAGGGGGATATTCAGCGGGCCATTTGTATGGCTCCGGAAATGATTATTTTGGAGTATGGAAAAAATGATATCCTACATTTTCGGGATAATTTTACTTCTTTTATTACCTTGTATCGTAAGCATATCCATACATTAAAGGAAGAATTGCCGGAAACAACATTATATGTCAACTCTTTAATTCCTATGGGACAATGTCAATTAGAACGCATTGGTGGTCTGGAAGTATTTAAAACGTGTAATAGTCTATTACAATTGATGTGTGAAAAAGAGGGTATAGGATTTATTGACAACACAGCATTAATCGAATGGAAAGATGAATTGTTTGAATTTGATGGTATTCATCCCAAATATCCATTCTATCCCAAATGGCTGTATCATATGGCTGACATCTTGGGACTTTTAAAAAGAAATTTTATTATATGACCGCATATTTTGCGGTTTTTATTTTCTGCAGGGGGTTTAGGTATATCTTTCTATTCTTTCACATAGGCTTTATTGAGGTTGATACCATGAAAAAAATGATACTTTGCTGTATGGTGGCAGTGTTGAGCATGACGATGCTGACAAGTATACATGCAGATGAGAAAACAAAACAAACGACAAAAAACGATCCCCAAATTGCTCAGAACGCGAAATCCGCCTACTTAATGGAATATACAAGTGGGAAAGTTATTTATGCTAAAAATGAAAAGGCGAAATTATATCCAGCTAGTATGACGAAAATGATGGGTCTATTACTTATTTTTGAATCTTTGCACGATGGTAAACTGGATTGGAAAGATGAGGTTACTACGAGTGCATATGCTGCTAGCATGGGAGGCAGTCAGGTATTCTTGGAAGAAAATGAAACCATGAGTGTAAAAGATATGATAAAAAGTATTTGTATTGCCTCAGCCAACGATGCTATGGTTGCCATGGCCGAAAAAGTAGGAGGAAGTGCTGAACATTTCGTTGAGATGATGAATGAAAAAGCCAAAAAATTAAATCTTTGTAACACCCATTTCATGAATCCTACTGGCTTACATGATCCACAGCATTATACCTGTGCTAAAGATATGGCAATTGTTGGGAAAGCTTTAATTAAGGAAGGCGGAGATGATTTGTTAAAAATCACTTCAACATATGATGCCTATATTCGCGAAGATAGTGAAAAAGCTTTCTGGTTGGTAAATACAAATAAATTATTAAAACAATATCCTGGCGTTGATGGCTTGAAATCAGGCTTCACCTCACAAGCGATGTCCTGTATCACTATTACCGCAAAAAAGAAAGATTTACGATTAATAGCGGTCGTTATGGGAGAGCCTAGTTCAAAAGTTCGCAATGGGGAAATCAAGCAAATGCTAGATTATGGTTTCTCACAATATCAGCAAGGCTTATTATATGCAGCAGGTACTAAGATGAAAACAATACCAATTGAAAATGGAAAGCCGCAAAAAGTAGATGTGTTAACGGATAAAGATTTAGTTTATGTGTTTGAAAAAGGCAGTGAGCCAAAGGAAACGGCGAAAGAAATTTCCTTACGTAAAACACATGCGCCTTTTAAAAAGGGAGAAATTATTGGTAAGGTGCAAATTAAAATGAGTGATGGTTATACTATGGAAACGGCATTGAAAGCTGCACATGATGTAGCCGCGCTAGATTATACTGATTTATTTATGAAAGCCTTAAAAGATGTTTTTGCGTAAATATCCAAAAAAAGGTTTGCTACGCTCATCATAACGATGCTAATTAAAGGCATACTACTTCTGAAAAGAGGGATAATTGATGAGTGTTATGTGGACCATTATTGGATTTATAGCGATATTAGCATTTCTATTCTTAATATTTGCTGTTGTAAGATCAGCAGCACAATCAGATCATATGCCTAATTATGATGAAGAATATGCAAGTGATTTCTTTGATGAACAAGAAGATGATATGTATTAAAAACGGATAAGATATATCCGTTTTTTCGTGTGACAGAATAATTACTAATTGTCGAAGTGAAACATCCTTTGTCGAATATCCCCAAGGATAAGAGAATTCATGCTAAGATGAGCTGCGGAGGGATAAAAGATGAAACATCAATTTAAAGATGGTACCCTATATTTTTATTTTTATGGGGAACTGGATAATCTGACAGTTTGTAATTTGAAGCAAATATGTATCGATTTAATCGATCAGTATCAACCAAAAACTGTCAAACTGGATTTTGAAGAAGTGAGTTTTGTAGATAGCACGGGTATAGGGTTTGTTTTAGCTCGCTATAAGCAGTTGCAAAAATATCATGGTGAGTTGATTATTTGTAATTTATCAAAAGTAAATCATCGCATTTTTGCGATGAGTGGAATTTTTCAGTTAATGAAAGAGGAAAGAAATGGGGTAAAACTATGAACAAGATGACATTGGAATGTTTGGCGCATCTGGAAAATGAGGCATTTATCAGAACGAGTGCTATCGCTTTTTTAATGCCATTAAATTTATCCATGGAAGATTGTATGGAAATCAAGACGATGCTGGCAGAGGCTGTTGTCAATGCGATGATTCATGGTTATGAGGGAAATCATGAAGGGATTGTTCGTGTGCATGTATCTTATGATGAAAATCAGATCGAAATTATCGTTGCAGATGAAGGCTGTGGAATCGACGATATATCACAAGCTATGCAACCATTATTCACCAGCAAACAACACTTAGAACGAAGTGGTATGGGTATGACAATTATGCAGACATTTGCTGATGATTTTCATATTACAAGCGAAAAGGGAAAAGGGACTGTCGTCACATTACGTAAACGGATTCAACATGAATGTGTCAGCGAATAATGAAGAATTGATTCAAAGAATCAAAGATGGGGATGAAGAAGCAAAAAGTATTTTTGTAGAAAAGAACTCACCGTTAGTATATTCTATAGTTCGTCGTTTTTCTCGTCAACGCATAGCCATTGATGATTTGTTTCAAATTGGATGTGTTGGATTAATGAAGGCTTTGAACAATTTCGATACAAGTTATCAAGTTAAATTTTCAACATATGCAGTGCCCATCATCATGGGTGAAATCAAACGCTTTTTTCGTGATGATGGAAATATGCGCATATCGCGTTCATTAAAAGAAGGTTATTTGCAAATGTCAAAAAAGAAGGAAGAACTTTTGCAGAAATTGAATCGCGAACCAACTTATCAGGAAATTGCCGACGCTTTGTCAATGGATGTTGCAGATGTTATCTTAGCCTTTGAAGCGAATCAGTTTGTTTATTCTTTAGATGAAACTATTTATGAAAACGATGGATCGCCGATATTGCTAGAGGATAAGGTGAGTAATCGCAAAGAAGAAGATGTTGTTATGAAGGTGTCTTTGCAAAATGAGATTGCGCATTTAGAACAACGGGAACAATTGTTATTGCACTATCGATATGATCTGGGAATGAAACAGGAAGAAATTGCCAAAAAATTACAGATATCTCAAGTACAAGTATCACGTTTAGAAAAAAAGATATTATTAAAATTAAAAGAGCGCCTTATGGTAACATGATGAAATTCCTTTTCGAAAGAAAAGGAGTTGATGGATAGAGAATGTAATGGTTTGATCATCGTCTTTTGGTTTTTGTATTGATGAAAGAAACGAATCTTAATTGGTTATGCTTTTACGGTAGCAACCAAAGACAGTATCTTTCTTTTTGCAAAAAACATAATGTGTATATGGGCTTATGGCATTTTCGGTGTTCTTATTATAAGTCTTTGGCTATAAAAGTTTTTTCTTATGTTTTGCGTGTGTTAGCTTTAGCGTTTGATGCTTAAATTAAGTAGAGGACTTAGGCTTTTTACATCATCTTATCGTGTAAGACTTCATTTTATCTGTTGATCATATGTAGCATGATTGATTACTCAATATAAAAAGAAAGCTCTTGTTTTGTTGCGCGCAAGATCTTTTCTTTATCCTTACTTGTGCTGGTTTTAACACCTGTGATATAATAAACGGTAGCAGAAATGGATGTGAAAAGATGAATTTGGAACATGTATATCATTTAAGTGATGATGAAATCAGCGAAATTTACCATAGTTTTGCGGATAATTTCTTTCATGATGACTTGTATCGGACGATTTTTCCTTCAGAACCATCACGTCGATGGGCTTTGCCATATCTGCTGAAACATTATTTACAGGCAGTAAGACCATATTGTTATTTTATAGCGGATAGTAAAGACTTGAATTGTGTTATGGTTCTCTTTGACAGTACTTTGGAAAAAACGCTGTTATATCGTTTGCGATTATTACATCTAATTATAAAGCTTATACCAATTGCTGTAGGTGTTCACTCTATTCGCAGTATTCATCATGCTCTTGATTGTATGGATATGTTCACTAGCAAATGGACGAGAGAATTTGTGAATGGTGCATATTATCATGTGGATTTATTATACACAGATAAAGCAATGCGTCATCATGGTTTGGCGGGACATCTCTTACAGGAAGTAAAACAGGAAGCAATCAAAGAACATCGCGATATCACGTTAGAGACACATCATAAAGATAATTTACCATTATATGAACAAATTGGTTTTCATCTGATGAGTACCATTACTCATGAGGAATATGATTTAACGCAGTATTGTATGCTGCTTAGGACAAGTGAGGAATAGCTTATGTATATCAAACATCGTGTACAAAACTTTTGGAAATATTTTATATTAAACCGTGAAGAACTAGAGCATGCGTTACGAGAAAATGATCACCATGAGATTACACATCTCTTACAAGATTTAAATGAACATTTAAAAACGATTTGTGCGTGTGGCATGGAAGTTGAGATGAGTGATACAGGTTTTTATGAAATGACCTTTACACCACAAGGAAATAAGAATGCGCAGTTTGCCACAGCATTATTAAAAAAGGATGCTCCGCAAGCATTAAGTGAAGATTGGATCATTAATGCCGTACGACCACCATTAAGTGAGCGTGCTATGCATACGATATTACGTATAAAAGATAAAGAAGTTACTGGTGCTGATTTTCATGTTTATTATACGATAAATGAAATAAGCAAAACGCTCGATATCAAAGTATATTGCGAGGCTTTAAAAGATGTGGAGGAAAAGCGTCGTGAGTCGATGGTTGCTTTTATGTTGGAGTTATTCATTGGTGAGTTAGAATTTGAAGCACGCATATCAAGCATCGAAATCATAGATACACCAGATGAAGAGGCAGAAAATTTCTGTTTATTGCCAAACCTGTATGAAGATATTTGTGATATTATCATTGATCAAGATTGGATGGAATATCATGATCCATTATCTATTTACATGGCTTATAAACTTGATGAAAAGCCAGTTAGCGAAACATTGCGAAAAGATATGAAATTAATCGTAACGACGAATCCACAGCTACAAGAAGAACTCTTAAGCGATAGCTATGAAATGTGTAAGGAGTTCAAAGACTGTGGTGGAGAATATGGATACTTCTATTATGAAAAGCTATATGAGGATGAAAAAGAAGCATTGGTTCGTCAACAACTGGAAAAGGAAATAAATGAACTTTTATATGAGATGTCGATTGCCAGAACGATGGGTGGCGCTGTTGGTATTTATTATTCTTATATTGATGTAGCTATTTTTGATAAAGATGCTTTTGCTATCGCATTAGCAAAAATCAATGAAAAGATGAATTTTAAAGTTTATTATCAACCTTTTTTGAAATAAGCTACATGTAATGGGTATTGATCATGGAACTTTCATTTAATAAGTAAGTATTAAGAAAATGACAGACCATTAAGTTATTTGATGCGTAACGTATATGGTAAATACGATACCTAATTGTAATTTTTTGTGGTTTATCAAAGCATATAAGTCTTAAGGATGGATCGTTTATCGAGTTTGTTATCTATCCATAAGACTTTTTATTATCTTTTATTGTATGGGATAAATGAAAAAGGCTAGCTTTGACATAGGGGATGAAAGCAAACTTATTAACAAAACAGTACAAAAGATCATGTAAAAGAACATCAGTTTTGATATTCTTGAAATGGAAATGAAGTAATGATTTTTTGGAAAAAGCTGCAGTGAATTTTTATGAAATTACAAAAAGCAGCTATGAGATAGGATAGCAGCTTGGTAAGTATTACTTAAAACCAAGCGTTTAAGCGATATCAGCGTTTCTATTTTATATTTTGCAATAGTATAAAAAGCTTGTTTCAAATAGCTTACTTACATACTTACGACACATTATCACGAATCTTGATTAGACATATCTTGATAAGATTTTTCATATACTGACAATAGGTGATGGAAATGCTGTTTCCGATATTTGAGATTTTAAGCAGTGCTCTTGGATATGTCGGCTATATACGTTCAAATTCTTTTTTACAACCTTTAGATAAAGAAGAAGAAGCACATTGTATTGCCGGCTTAAGCTTGCAGGATGAGGAATGTCGTAATAAATTAATTGAACATAATTTGCGACTAGTAGCTCATATCGTAAAAAAGTATGATATCAAAAAAGAACAAACAGAAGATTTAATAAGCATTGGAACTATAGGTTTAATCAAAGCAATTGACTCTTTTAAACCAGAAAAAGGGCATAAATTAACTACGTATGCTTCGCGTTGTATAGAAAACGAAATATTGATGTATTTACGTAGTTCTAAAAATTATTTTCAGAATGTATCGCTTAATGATCCTATTGCAACGGATAAGGATGGAAGTGAGATTACGCTGATTGATGCAATCAGTTCTCCGCAAGAAACAAGTATCATTGAAGATATGGTCGTTGAAGATAATATCAGTAAACTAAAACAATTTCTACATGTTTTAGATTCCAGGGAATTGGAAATCATTACGAAACGATTTGGTTTATACGGTGTAGAAGAAGAAACGCAGCGAGAAATTGCCAAGCAATTGCATATTTCCAGATCATATGTTTCACGTATTGAAAAAAGAGCTTTTATGAAATTGTATCGTGAGTTTCAAAAAGAAGAAGCAAAGCATGGCGAAAAAGAACCACGGATTAATATATTTAAAGAATAAAAAACCTGAGAACAGTATAACATTTGAAATGTCTCTGTTCTCAGGTTTTTATATAGTTTATTTGCTTAACAGATAGGCATATAATAATTTTGCCGTTTCAACAACACTATCAATATGACAGCGTTCCAATCCATGACTTGAAAAACATCCCATGCCAAAGGCGGCAGCATATACATTATTACCAGCACGTATTGCGGCACTGGCATCTGTTCCATAATGATAAAAACATCCACACAATAATGAATATTGTTTGTTTTTGCTAATTGGATAAGCTTACTGGTCAAGCCGCGATCATAGGGTGTATAATTATCCTTTGCGCAAATGGATACGCTATATTCATCTCCTAAATGATCTGGGCCAATCAAGCCGATATCCAAAGCTACATATTCTTCAACTTCAGGAGGCAGCCAAGCACCACCATGTCCGATTTCTTCATAAAAGGGGAAAGCAAAGAGCACATTGTAATATGGCTTTTTCTGCGCTTTTTGTAAATTCTCCAGTACGGCAAAGACAGCACCTACTGCCGCTTTGTCATCTATATGGCGTGACTTGATAAACCCTTTTTCGGTATAATGATAATTTGGATCAATGGAGATGATATCACCATGTTCAATACCTAAGGCACGAACATCTTGTGCACACTTGACATGCTCATCTAATACGACCATCATATTACGTTCTTCGCGAACAGCACTTCGTGCATCATCAAATACGTGTGTGGAATGTGAAGTACAAGCAACCAATCCGCTATAGCATTTGCCATCGCGAGTATGAACATGCACACATTCTCCATCAATGTTATTATAGTTAATGCCACCTAAATTACGCAGTGCCAATGTACCATCCTCATTTATATGACGTATCATCAAACCAATGGTATCTAAATGTGCACCCACACATATGGTTTTTTCTGGATGTTCACCTTCTACTTTAATATAGATGGTGCGCTTGCGATCATAACTGACCGCATAGCCAAATTCTGTAGCTAAGGCTTCCATGACGGGTGTGATTTCTTCATAATAGCTGACAGGGCTTGGCGTTTCTATCAGTTTTTTGGTTACACGCTCAATTGTTTTCTTATTAATTTCCATACAGATTACCTCTTTTCTGAAGATTATTTTAACAGTTTTTCAGAGGAGATACAAGTAAAGCTGAAAGCTGTGATGGTGATTATTAACAATTGTTAAAATTACGCGATATCCAATTTTTCTCAATGTGAAACTACGTAGTTTGATAAGAGAGCCTTAGGAAAGAAAAGGTAAGTTTTTGTTAAAACCACAGGGGAGCTTTGATCCTGAAAATAGTAGTCTAATGTATGTATATTGCAATAGAATAAGCTTTTGCCATATGCTTAAAAGCAGCACCATGAAAAAGCCATGTATTAACTATATCAGTATCTGTGATATAGAAGTGATCATAGGATTATTTTTGTTGTATTCTTGGATATTTCATAAAATAAAAAATAGGTGTTGCAAACGCTTCCATACCTTGCTATACTATACATGTATAAAGGTTAGCGAATTAAGGAATCAATCCATTTACTTAATGCTAGACCACATCATATATTTGATGTAGTGTAGCCTTTTTTTGTTCTCTGGAGGTATGAAGAATGCGAATTTCGATATTTAAAAATCAAAAAGTAAACGAAACAGAAATCGTTTCACCGTGTGAAGGTAAGTTAAAACGTTTAGAAACATCTAATGATGAAGTTTTTGCATTAAAAACACTTGGCGAAGGATTCTTTGTAAGAGCCAGTGATTCACAGATTTATGCTCCTGTTTCAGGTGTTGTTACATCAATCTTTCCGACTAAACATGCCATCGGAATACAAACAAAGAATGGAATGGATGTAATGTTACATATTGGTGTAGATACAGTAAAACTACAGAAAAATACGATTGAAAGTAGGTTACAGGTACATGACGTAGTAAAAAAAATGCAGCCTATATGTGAGATAGATCTTATCACATTTAAAAAATTGGGGATACTACCGGATGTTTATGTATTTGTCACAAACAGTGCTGAATATGATATCAAAGCAATTAGAGAAGAACAGGATATTTATGAGGGGGATGTTGTATTGAAATGTATTAGGAGGTAATTACAATGAAATACTTCTATCTAAAATCGATTAACAATAATGCTATTAGCGCAATGGATGAACATCATCACGAAGTGATTATCTTAGGGAAAGCAATAGGTATTAAATGTAATCGAACAATCCATTCACTTGTGGATAAACAACTTATCGAGCGTATCTTTGTTAGTGATACTAGTAATAAAAAATATATCGAAACCATTTTGAATAAAATGCCTTATGCATTATTTATGATCGTTGAGAAAGTCATTAAAACAGCGGAAGAAGATTTACAAACGAAATTTAAAGACGTGTTGTATCTATCGCTTTTAGATCACATATACTTCGCCTATACGACATGGCAAGATAAACAGAAAATAGAGAATCCATTGCTAAATGAAATTAAGATGTTTCATACGAATGAGTTTCATGCCGCATTACATTCCATTGCTATCATCAATCAAGCGTTACATACAGATTTTGATGAACATGAAGCAGCCTTTCTTGCTTTTCACTATATCAATGCGTTATCTAATTTAAGCAGTTTGCAAAACAAAACAATTATGAAGGATTTGGAAAGGACGGTAAATTATATTGATACATTAACAGATTATACACTTGATAAAAATTCATATTTATATGGAAGATTATTGATTCATTTAAAATGTTTATTCAATCGTCTTATTACGGATGAGAAGAAAACATTCGACAGGACGTTTATGGATGAGGTTTCACGTTCTTTAAAGATAGCACATGGGGAAGAATGGGAATATGCTGCTAAGATATCTGATTTTATGAAATCTGAACTGCACTTAAATGTAAGTGATGAAGAAGCGGCATATTTGACAATGCACATCGTCCCCATTTTAAAACAGAAGGGAGGAAAATAAAAAAATTATACAGTATGTTTATATGTTGATGTCATAAAAAGGTTAGCAGTAGAAAGAGAGAGGTGTAAAAACATGGCAGACTTTAAAAACATGGCAAAGGAAATTTTGAATTGTATTGGTGGAGTAGATAATATCAAAGAAATGTCACATTGTATGACACGACTACGTCTTAATTTGAAGGATGATGCGAAAGTTAAAAAGAATGAATTGGAAAAAATTGAGGGTGTGATGCGGGTTGTCGTCATAGGTGGACAATATCAAGTCGTATTGGGTGGAATTGTAGATGAGGTGTTTGCAGAAGCAAGTACACTAGTTGGTGATACTGTAGATGTAAATAAAGAAATGATTCAGGAAAATTTAGATGCGGATGTTCCTAAAAAAAGTAAATTCATTGAAAATCTGATAGCATTATTATCCGGAATTGTCAGTCCTATTATACCGGCAATGTTGGCAGCCGGTTTCATTGGGGCTCTAAATTAACGTGGGGTTGAGCGAAAAAAGGCTCTAAATTATTGTGGGG